>JAFGFZ010000261.1 GCA_016930815.1 Pirellulales bacterium
ATATTGCTTATACGTCGATGCAGCCTGACGCCCGCAACCGCAGCCGGAGCCCGCCACAATCCGGTAAGTTATTTTCTTACGGGGCCTTAGTCGTCTGCCGCCCTCAGCTGCGTTTTTGGCCAGCCCGAAGGATTCCCTCATCGAAGCTCGCGGCGATTGGAGTACCTGGCGGCAACACCAAGAACCGCTCTTCGTCCCAAGGACCATCGACCAGTTGCAGGATCAGAGACAGATCACCCGTCATCACTTCAAATTCCCACCCTTGCTCTATCGCCCGCTGGCGAGCATGCCGTTCGAAGCGATCATCCGGCTCAATTCCCATCTTGATAAATGCGAGCCGGCCGTAATGACGTGTCATGCCATGAAGCTCTGCGTACAGATATTCGGCGTTGTCTTCCCCATATTTGGCGATCAATGCATCCATATCTTTGGGGATCCCCAGGGGATGGGGAACCGAATCGATGCCGAGCTGGGACAGATTTTCCCCCCGCTCAATCCAGCCACTTGTATAAAAATAGGTCCCTGGATGGCCGTGAAAATAATCCAAATATCGCTCTTTGTTGCCTAAAAAGAGGGTGATGCAATCGTGGGCCCGGGGAATCACGAGCGGAATCGATCGAGTTGCCAATCCGGTGACTCCCAGATTGCATAAAGCGTAGCCCAACAGGACCGCGTCGTATTGGGATTCGTCCACGTCGGCGAGCACTTCGCGAAGCCGCCCGTGCATACCGGCCCGACCGATATCGTGCAGCCCTTTTGGCAGGAATTCCATGTCTATTTGATTGGTCGACCGCGCGACCGCATGGCAAAACTCCCGATAGAATATTTCACAGGCGATCAGTTTGAAATGCATAAGCCAGATACGTGCTTTATCAATGAGATTCCTTGGGCGGCGGTGCGATCTTTTTGACGATGATCTCATCCCATTGGACCGTCCCAGCAGGCCAGTAGGCATAGAGCATAACCCGCCCCCACCGCGGCGTGAATTGGGGATGCTGCGGTGTGAAATCTTCCGTGTGGACATGCCATTGGGCAGTCTGATCCGCGTACGTTGGAACCTCCCGTTTCGATGGGTTGGATTCCGCGGGATAGTCTCCCGGTCGGCTATCCGCGTTACGCTGTGGTATTAAGTTCTGCTGACTGCGATAGACTTCCCGTCGCTCTCTGGCTGGATACGTATCCGAACCTGTTCCGGAATTCATCTTGCGGCTCCGGTCTTGACGTTTCTGGCCGTCTGGACCTGAATTCTTTTCTTGGAATTGGCTCTCCATCGTATCGTAGCATTTAATAAAGACCTTGCATCCAGAGCCCGTGCTCCGCCACCGGCATTGGAATCGGTAGGTGGCGTTTTCCTCGACTGGAAAGTAATCGCTGTAATAGAGCACGCCCGTTGATGCGGCAACATCCTCGGGAAGTTCAAACTGGATGATCCGATTGATCGAACCATCGCCGCCATGGACCGTTTGCAGCGAGACGTGCGGGGGAAGAGGATCCCAGCCAGCGGGTTTGCCGTCCCCTTTCTCGAAATCCCCCTGGACCAGATTCGGATTGCGACGCCAGCGGATTTCGCACTGTGGGTCCGTCTGAGACACGATTGCTGGCGGCGTGCCAAGGAATCGATCGAGGGCTGTCTTGACGAGGACATGAGGAATTTCGCTGACTGTTTTCGTGCGGGACTGGGTCTGGTAGATGATTCGTGGCTCGGCGCCTGAGAAATCGGCAATCCGGATCCACACGTCATAAACATCCTCGTCCAATCCGGCGACTCGTTCCACCTTGCCCCAAATACCGACATCCGCATTAAAATCGTCGCGCAGGATGGTCTGCATCTGGGAAAGGGGGGTGCTGGGCCCTGGGAGGAATTTCCGGCCCTCACTCCAATCTCGGACATCGAGCATCGACTCGGGCAGAATCGTCCCGCCCCGCTTTTGGAGTTGCCTCCATATCAGGTCGCCGAGGATGCGGCCGTAGCGTCCATCATCGAATTTGGACTCGAAATCAAACGGGATCACAACCGGTGGCTCGGCCGGGACATCTCGGGATTCTCCACTTTCCACCGGCCGAGCTGGCGGGGATACAAGAAGAGCCATCAGCGTGCACAGAGAAAAGAAATAGGGCTTGGCCATGGCACGAAATTGGAAGATAAGAACCATTCGGAATTCGTCGTATTAGATGCCAAAACTGGAATTTGCCGTTTATTCTGTCTCGGATCCAGACAACCGTTTAAAATACTCCCGGTTCAGCGATTCCCAGCCTTGAGGCGAGGTTTCCTGCATGCTGCTGAGAATTTCCCGCTGAATATCGCCCGGCAGGTTGCTGGTTTGATCCTGTCGAATTTTGAATTCACCCTCCAGGTATGTTTTAATATTTTGGAGTCCATCCAACATGACATCGCGGTGCCGGAGAGCGTTTCGATACCGGCCACTCTTCAGATCACGTTCGACGGCGGCCATCAATTCCATCATTTTCCGGAGGTCCGTGGGATGATAATTCAGGACCTGAAACTTCAGATCGATGGATTCCGCTCGATTCCGCAAGACGGCCTGTTTTGCAGCCATGCGTTGCAGATCCCGCTGGATTGGCTGGCTTGAATTTGGGACAGGTCCTTCGAGACCTTCCCCGCCAACACCGCTTGCCTTTCCCCCGCCGGTCGCCCCGCCAACCGGGTCCTTGCTCAAGTCCTGGACCTGGCCTTGGACGATAGGATCCGGAGCCAATCGGCTGGGTGTTTTACGGCCACCTTTTCCGACTGCCGAATCCGCGACGAATTCGCCACTTGCTTTTCCCTGCCGTCCCTCGCCACTTCGGCCTCCAATTTCGCTCGTATTCGGCAATCGATTCCCGGTCACTCCCTTGGCACTCATATTCGAAATCGGCCCATCCATGGCATCCCAGCCGGCACCCTTGTCGATCGAATCGGCCCAGCTGCTGGACAGGTCCTCCATCTCGTCGAAGAGCGACTCCTCTTCTTCCATCAATTCGCCGACAAGATCCTCGAGCTCACCCGGCAATTCGGCCATTGGGGCTTCCTTCATCTCATCCGTGAGGGGTTCTTCCTGGCTCCAACGTTCGCGGTCGGGTGTGTCAGGCAACCATTTCTCGATATTGGTAACGAGTTCCTCGGCCATCTCGGCACCCAGTTGTTCGAGGGGTACGGCAATGTCAACGCTCTTCTTGGTCAGGGCATCGGCAGCCATCTTGATTTCCGTTTGGACCTCAACCAATTCTTTCAGAAGACTGGGATTCGCAAAGTCTTGTTCAGGTAATTTGCTCAGATCGCTATGGATTTCTTCCATGAACCGAGCCCACTCGTCCTCGATGGACGCCAATTCTTTGAGTAATTGTTCCTGGGCCTCGGAGAAATCCTCGACCGGCCGCTTCGCAAGATTTTCAGTCGCCTCGATGACACGGCGTTGTTGCCGAGTGAATTCCTGTAATTTCTGGGCCAGTTCGTGGAGTTTGCCCTGCACATCGCTGGGCATGTCTCCTCCGGCCCGGTCTTTCATTTCCGCAAGGGATTCCGATAGCGCTCGGCGGGCTGCATCCAGAAGACGTCGCAATTGGTCAATGATTTGATCCTGGAGGACCATCAAAGAGGGCAATCCTTCCCGGATAGCGCTCTCTTGCCCGACCTCGCAAATCGATTCGGCCTGTTCTGCGGCACGCAACATCTCATTGTGCGCAAGACGCCCAAGTGCCTGCCGGACGGTTGTTTCGTGTTCGCTGCCTTGAGAACCCATCGATTCGGCCAGTTCGGAACTGGCCGTTTGCACTTGAACCTGTCGTTGATGGACGTCTTTGGCCAGCGAGGTTGCTTCCTTCATGGTTGACTTCTGATCCACCTGCCCTGAAAGAAGCCGAGCCTGAAATTGCATCTGGAAGATCGCCCACAATTTGGCATGGAGGTCTTCAAGCCTGGCAAGTGTTTCTCCGGTTTGCTTGGAAGCATCGATTAGATGGATTGCCCGCCAGGCACTCGCCGTTCTTTGAGGTTCCAGGGATTTGCCCCTCCAGGTGAGTTGCCGGCGATCCAGGGCGACGGCGCGGACCAGGATGGTCTGGCCCGGCTCCATGGAAACTTCCTCAAGAATCCAGGGGAACGAGAGCGTGCTGGATGTCGATCCCGCCAATGCCGACCAGCGATGCAGCTCGTGGATGGGTGGCTCGATCGTTGCATCCTCCGATGCTGCCCGTTTCCATTCCAGCCGTACTTCCCCCAGGCCATGATCGTCCCCTGCCCGGATAATCAGCTCCACTTCACCTCGCAAAGCAATGTTCATCTCGCTGGATGGCTTGACGATTTGCACAGTCGGGGGCGAATCCGGCAGAATGCGAATTGTGTTGACACGCGGTTCCGAGTTCGTAAATCCGAAAGTGTCCAGTAGATGAATGGTATAACTGGTCTGATCCGACAGCTGCATTCGAAGCTGGAGTGTCTGGCGATCTTCTGCCAATTGGCCATGAACTCTTCCATTGGATGTTTGGGCATAGCCCTGAGCCAGCGGTGACGAACAGGCCAGCTTCAGGTGCGCCTTGGTGTATTGGGGTGCTTCCAGATCGGCGTGTTTTTGCCGGACTGTCGAGTCTTGCTTGTCCAGGTAGGCAGGATATTGATAGGTAACTTCGATATCCTCAAATGCCGGCTCCTCGATCACCGTGACACGGTAGACTTCGCTCTGGGAATCGCCAATTTGCAGATGGTATTGCAACGGGCCCGCCACGGCGGGCAGGCTGGTACTGAAAGAATCGCCAGCGGCGTTGGCGAGCATGGGTCGATCCGTTTCTTCACCACCGTCCGGACGGATTCGCAAGGTGGCCTTGGTAACTTTTGCCCCAGGCTTGGCAATTTTGGCCGTAATCGTCAACGGGGTGCCGATAAGGACCCTGGTATCGCCGGGAGTCACTTCGATGATTTCGACCAGCCCGACCTGAGGCACAAAACGCCATGGCGTCATCAATCGTTCGAGCGAGGAAGACCATTTGGGAATGGCAAGGGCAAGGAACCCAAGGAATCCAATCATCAAGCCGGCAACAGCGATCGATTCCGCCAGATCGCGCGCCGTATGCAGACCAAGCCGCCACCGGGCCCACCGGGAATGCTGATACGCGGCCCGAAAAAACGGCACGTGGCTCGCCTGGGAAACAACCTCGGTAATTGCCGATTGTTGGAACGAATCTGTCCCGCGATCGGCCGACCTGGAAAGCTGAATCAGATTGATCAGGGAACTATCCAGATCGGGGAACGAAAGCTCAACCCGTCGGGCCGCTCCCTCCAAACTGCGCGGATGTTTGATGGAACGGCGGATGGTGCGCCACAATAGCGCCGCTGAGGTTCCAAACCATGTTACGAATAGTAGGCGGAGCCAACCGAGCGGGAGTTGCATCAGAACGTCTGCCAGGACCACGATGACCAATGCGGCAATCGAGATGGCAACTGCAAGCAACAGGCCACACAAGAAGCTATAAAACCACCACCGTTGCCGGGCATCGTCAAGCCGCCGGATGGTCGATTCCGCCGCGGGAAACATCAATGCTTATCCTTGTAGATCACTTCACAATCTATCGCTCCCCTCTCCCCGCAAGCGGGGCGAGGGGAGCGATAGGCTCTTAGTGTGTCACCGCATAGACGAATGCATTGGTACCAATTTCCAACGCGTCCTTTTCCGAATATCCGTAGCTGTAGGGGTGGGGAAACTGTTCCCAGCCATTCCCCAAGTCAAAGCGGCTATAAAGAACCGCCAGCCGCCCGTCCAGTGAAACACCTTCCAGGGATGGGACATCCATCTTGCCGAAATCCTCCTGCGTGCGAGGTGTGTATTCGACCCGGCCGATATCGTAATGCGCGTGATAGATCGGATGGTCGGCCGGAAGTGGTTCGAGATGTTGTTCGGGGAATACCTTCAAGATCGCATGGCGAAAAGCCGTATCAAATGCCAGCCGCCCACAACAGGCATCCGCCAGCAGCATCCCGCCTGCCTTGAAATAGCCTCGCAACCGTTCCACCGCTGCTTGATCCCACTGGAACGATTCATGGCCCGTCATATAGAGCAGCGGATAGCCGGGCATTCGAGGATCGTCCAGCCCAATATCGGCGCGCTTGAATTTCACTTCGAGCGTGGAATGATCCCGCGAAAATTTGAGAAGGTTGTGCAATGCGGATGGATCGGGATCCCAATCCCCTTCATGCACAATTTGAGCCAACACGAGATCATCTCGGGTTGGCGCGGATGCCTCGTGATACACTTTTTGAGTGCTCAGGAATCGCGCCAGTTGAAAGTTCCCAAGAAGGTAGGTGATATAATTTGCCCCGATTTGCCGCGCCTGGCTGATCACCACCCGCAATCCCCGGGGGTGGTCATGGCCGTCCCATCCGCAGGTCAAGTCGATGGGAGAATAAACAACGCCCAGGCGGCAGCCGAATGGAATCCCTTCTAGGCATGGCGCATCGAAGGACGTGGATCCGTCCTCTTTCTGGTACGAGAACTGGTCCAGCTTGTAATACGATGCAAAGATTGAATCATCGGGTGCAAGTTTGCGAAGTGGGCGATCTGGGAAAATCGCCGCCATCTCGCGGCGAAAGGCTTCATCGAAATTCTGCCAACCGCAACACGCGTCCCCGAGAATCATCCCACCGTCGAGGACATAGCGGTTCAGCTGGCTACGGACTGTGTCATCGAACTGGAAATCGTCATGGCCCGTCAGTAATAATGCGGGAAGCTCGCGCGGATCGTATGAGAAGTGGGCAGAGTCCACCTCCACCGACCGGTAGTTGATGTCCAGCTTGTCTCGTGTCCACGCCAGGAGATTTGTCATATCGGCCGGATCGGTGAACCAGTCCCGATACTTGACTTGCTTCCCGTTTTGGGTGATGAACTTGATCGGACCCATCGCCATCTTGCCGATCAAAGCCGGCGGCGCGGGAGGACGTTTTTTCTCGGTGCGTCGCAATGGAGTCACTGGTAGAGGAAGTGGAGGAAAGGACTCGCCACCCGTCCGGTGCTGCCGCTGGGGTGGGGGAGGTGGCCCGCAATCGATCGGCCCGCTGCGGTCGGATTCCCCCAAAATGGAATCCGATAGGATACCCCCCGTGCCGGCGATAGCGCAGCCGGCGGCACAACTCCGAACAAACTGGCGGCGAGAAAGTTTGAGCCATTCGGAAACGGAAGCACGGGACATGGCCTCCTCCTCTGGATAAGAATAGTTGCAGAGAACAGTCTCCCGCCCCCAATCCGGGCAGGAAACGGCTTCTCTCCCCCATGGTACACAATTTTAACCGGAATCTCGCCGAATATCAAAGCAACCGATCCATCGCCTCCCATCGGTTCGCCTCCATCCATGGTAAAATGGCACAATAGAGACCAACCGGATCGGAGGTACCCCATGCCAAGAACCCTGATTTCTCCCGTTTCCTGGATGCCTTGGATCTTTCTCCTGATCCTTGGGGGTCGTGGATTGGCCGAAACCGACGATCCACCGGCAATTCATCCGTTTGGTCCGGGCATCCAGGCTCGCGATGACGCCATCCCCGGATTTATTGAGATGTCGGACAAAACCATCGTGCCGGGAAGCATCTACCTGACCCGGGACATCCGGCTTAGGATCTATGATGCATCGGCCAAACGCCACCGCGACATACCACTCCAGGCAATCCGCAGGATTGAATGCCGCGTCCAGCGGGAATGGGTGGAGAAAGAATGGCGCCACAAGGAAAACGCCAATGACGAAAAGGTGTATTCCGGACGTTCCTACCCCGCCCGAGAGTATATCCATTCCATCACGTTCCAGGATCAGCGCAAAGTGGTCGGCCCGGTTTCAGCGATTGTCTATATCCAGGAGGAATCCAGTGACGATCGCAAGCAGTTTTTATTGCACAAGCGCCACAAGGGCGACTATGGTAGCACGCTGGAATCGCTGGTGTATGTCCGCCGGATCGAGCTTGGTTCTGAAGCGTTCGAGGAAGGAAAGCGGCTCGCGGCGGCCTCCCGCGACGCATCGTCATCGAAAAAGCCCGGAATTCAAGAATCCAAGTGAAGTGATCCGGAGAAGGATTGTTCCAAGGAAATCCGCCCGCCCATGATGCATCTCTCGTTCCATCCCGGACTGAATGGGCTGGCCATGGTCCTCATGGCGATCCTTTCGGCGGTCTTGGTGGCCCTCTTCTACCGCCAGGCCTATTCCGCTCTGCAACACAGGGAATGGTTATGGCTCTATTCTTTGCGAATGATCGCCATAGGAATTGTGCTCTTGCTCCTCTTTCGCCCCGTGCTTCAGTACCAACGCGAAATGACCGATCAACGGCTGCTAGTCGTGCTGGTGGACACATCCGGCTCCATGCGAGTTGCGGATGAAACGGGCGGCTTAGCACGTCTCGACCAGGCAACAAGCCGACTTCAAGATTGGCTGGGAAAGCTGCGGGATTCGTTTGAAATTCAACTGATGACCTTCTCGAGTTCAACGAACCATTTGGAGCATTCCGAACAACTCGACAAACTGGAGGCAAGCGGCGAAGCAACTTCCTTATCCCGCGCCCTGACAGCGGCCCAACAAGCAGCGCCAACCGACCGTATCGAGGCCGCGCTGTTGCTCTCCGATGGAATTCACAACTCGGCGGGGGATCCTGTCGAGGTAGCGGGTCAACTGGCTTTTCCCGTCCATACCATTGGCACGGGTGCTAGCCTCCGCGATCGCCAGTCGTATCGAGATCTACGCATTACGGGCCTGGAATGTCCCGACCAGCTGTTCATCAATAACAGGGCCCGCCTGACAGGCTATATCGATGCCACCGGCTTTCCAGGGCGCGTTGTGCATGCGGTCTTGCGGGATGGGGATCACGAAGTGGCGGAACAAGAGTTGATCCTCGATGATGTGGATGGCCCACAAGAAGTCACGTTCGAATTCACCCCCACGGTCAAGGGCTTGCACACCTACACGATCGGAATTCCACCAATTCCCGAAGAACGCATATCGGAGAACAACCAGCGTTCCGCCAGCACGCAAGTCATTGACGCGCGAATTCGCGTCCTTTATCTGGAAGGAACCCTCCGAGCGGAATATGGAGCCATGGTAGGCCGATTTCTGTCCAAGGATCCGGTACTCGAGTTCTGTGCCTTGGTGCAGACGCGACCAAACCACTTCATGCAACGGACGAATATTGAAGATCTTCGACTCGATCGGATTCCCGAAGATCCAGAGCTCTTATCGACTTTTGATGTCTTCCTGATCGGGGATTTGGATCATAGCTATTTTGGCGACGAGGCTTTAGTCCGGATTTGCCAGCGGGTCCGGGAGGGTGCTGGACTACTGATGATGGGCGGATACCATAGCTTGGGGCCAGGCGGCTACGCGGATACACCGCTCGACAAAATCCTGCCGGTCTTCCTCGGGGACCGGGAGGTAGGTCAGTGCACGGAACCGTTCCTGCCGATCCTGACCCCGGATGGTCAGCGTCATCCCATTTTTGCGAATATCGCCGATTTTTTTCCGACCACCAGCCACGCAGCATCCGTGGAAAATTTGCCTCCACTGGAGGGATGCGTTCGGATTCTCGGCGCCAAGCCGGGTGGTACGGTACTTGCCGTGCATCCAAATGAAACCGCGCCCGATTCCCCGATGCCAATCATGGTCGTGCAGCCGGTGGACCAAGGTCGCGCGGCCGTATTCACAGGGGATACCACGCGGAACTGGCACCAGACACTCCGCGCAATGGATCAGGTTTCACCCTTCCTTCGCTTCTGGGGCCAGGCTATTCGCTGGCTGGCTGGGCGGAGCGAAGAGGTGGGAACGGAGGCCGGGATTGCCGCCTCGACGGACAAAAGCTTCTACGAACCGGAATCTGAGATCAGAATTTCCGCCACGGTGCAGGGTCCGGAAGGCGAAGGCGTGGAACAGGCGAACGTCCACGCCACCATTCGCCTCGAAGAGGGAGGGGTGTTCACCCGAACAATCCACCTGAAAGCAGGGCCGGATTCCAGACGCGGTTCCAGCCAATCCCGGTCTGTTTCCCTCGCGATGGATCCGGTAACAGGTCCGGCCGGACATTACCAGGCGACATTCATCCCCCAGGATTCCGGCCGCTACGAGATTGAGGTCAAAGCGGAATTCGGTGAAACGACTCTCAAAGCGGACCCCCTTTCCATCGAGGTTGGCCGGCCCTACCTGGAATTCGACCGACTGGACCTGGACGATGCCATGCTCGTTGCCATCGCCAACAAAACGGCTGGCCGATATTCCCATATCACGACCGCCGACCGCTTGATTGATCGCCTGGTCGCTCGCCAACAAGCCCGCTTGGTGCAATATGAACTCTCTCTTGCGCCGCCATCGTTGCTCTGGATCATCTTCGTTATCGTATTGACCACCGAGTGGCTGCTGCGAAAAAAATATCAACTCCGATAGAAGAGAACTCCATGACGAAAGAAACCGGTTACCGATTCCTCGATCCCGCGGCCCTGGCACGCATTAAGAGCCTTTCGCTGGCTGCTCGGGGTGTGGTCGAGGGCTTCATCGCTGGGATGCATGCCAGCCCAAATCGCGGATTCAGTATCGAATTCGCCGAGCATCGCAACTATGTCCGGGGTGATAATCTGCGCCACTTGGATTGGCGCATGCTCGCCCGTACCGATCGGTTGTACGTCAAACAATACGAAGAGGAAACAAACCTTCGGGCCCAGATCATATTGGATACCAGCAGCTCGATGCTCTACCGGTCAGGCAAAGCGCTCAGCAAACTCGAATATAGCGCCTATCTGGTCGCCGTCCTTGCCTTGCTGATGACACGGCAGCAGGACGCTGTTGGATTAACAACGTGCGACGAGCAGCTGCGCCTTGACATGCCCGCGCGGACATCGCCACGGCACTTCGGCGAAATGATGCGCCAACTGGAAGCGACCTGCGATCAACTCCAGGGTGCCGGGGCCGGTAAGACCGGGCGGGGAACCGATATTGCCAATACGCTCCACCGGCTGGCCGAACGTTTTAAACGCCGCTGCCT
This sequence comes from Pirellulales bacterium, assembly GCA_016930815.1. Lineage (GTDB taxonomy): Bacteria > Planctomycetota > Planctomycetia > Pirellulales > Lacipirellulaceae > JAFGFZ01. The sequence goes on from JAFGFZ010000261.1 coordinate 10,991, forward strand.
GGTGCTCTTGATTAGCGATCTTTACGACGATCTGGAAGCCATGATCCACGCGCTCCACCATTTTCGACACCGCCATCACGAGGTGATCTTGTTCCATGTCTTCGATGAAGCGGAAATCGAGTTTCCCTTTCATGAAACTGCCCAGTTTGAGGATATGGAAACCGGCGCGCGGCTCCAGGTCGATCCGAGTTTCGTGCGCGATGATTATCGAGAACAAATGCAGGCCTTCATCGACACCTATCGAAAAGCATGCGCGGATTGCCAAATCGATTACATCATGACCCATACTTCCGTCCCATACGATCTAATGCTGTCGCGCTATTTAGCCAAGCGGAGCACGTTATGAGCTTTGCAGCCCCCCTTTTCCTGATCGCGATTCTCGCCGGCGCGATTCCGGTGGTACTCCACATGATCAGTCGGCAAAAGGCTCCGGTTCTGCCATTTAGCACGCTGCGATTCCTACAAAACAGCGTCCAACGGACACGCCGACGCAAGCGAATCCACGATCTAGTGTTACTTCTTCTCCGCATGGTGGCGCTGGTGCTTGTGGCTGTCGCTTTGGCCAAGCCAACGGTACGGCATTTAGGTGGCTTGCTAGGCCGAAATTCAGCTCGTGCTATGGTCATCATCCTGGATAATTCAGCTAGCATGGCAACCGTCGACCAGACGGGATCACGATGGGAACGGGCAACCCACGTGGCGGAACAACTGCTGAACCAGCTCTCCAATCGTGATTCAGCCGGTCTGTTCGTGACCTGCGGGCCAATCGTTCCGGAAACAAATCGTTTATATCAAAACCACGAAGCCATCTATCAATCACTCAACGCTTGCCAAGTGCGCCATGAACGGGCAGACCTTACAGTCCAGTTGCAAGCAGCGCGGTCTTTGCTCCGTCGTGAAGAGGCTCCGAATAAGGAAATTTATGTCATTACCGATATGCAGGCAGTCTCGTGGAATGTGCTCGATAAGCAAATAAACGGTAAGAATCAATCCACCGACAACAATAGGAATCCTCCTCGTCAAGCAGGTTTCCGTTCCACGGATTTCGACAGTTCAGAAATCATTCCCATCGTCCTGGTCGATGTTCATGGCCCACCATTGCCAAATGTCGCGTTGGGAGAATTCGAAATGAACATCACGGCTCCGATTGCGGGCGTGCCGGTCGAAGCCACGGTGACCGTTGTGGGCGATCGCATGGCGGATCAGCAGAAACATGTCGAACTGCTCCTGGATGGCCGAAAGCTCGCCGTCAGCCCAACCCTCTCTGTCGGCGCGGGCGAAACGAAAAGACACACATTCCAGTTTACCCCAGAACAAGCAGGTCTCCTCCGCGGTGAATTCCGCTTGCTTGGAAACGATGCCTGCCCCCTTGATAACCAGCGATTTTTCAGCCTGGTCGTTGATCCACATATTCCCGTGGCGATAGTTCAAACCAGCGATGACGACATCGCCTACCTTAAGGATACCTATTATCTCGAACGCGCCCTCGCACTCCGCAATCAAGGGACCTGGGCCATCCATGCCACACTGCTCAATCCACGGCAGCTCATGTCAGAACAACTGTCCAAATTCTCCGTCGTGATTTGTGTTAATTTGCCCGCGCTGGATTCTACAACGATGCAGAAACTCCACCAGTATGTCATGGGTGGAGGCCATGTGCTTTGGACTTGTGGCAAGAACGTCGATCCGGCCCAATATCATGCCATGAACGAGGAGGTGGGCGGTCAAATGCTGCCCGCCCAGATGACGGAAGTCCTCGGACAGCCGGCCGGCCGTGCCGATCCGCGGCATATTGGCTGGCTTGACAACCAATATCCGGCCCTGGAACCCCTGATGGAACCAGCATCGCTCTATCAATCGGTGCTGGTCCATCAACACATGGGGATGGTTGCCCCCAAAGAATCCGATGCCCGTGTTCTAATCCGCCTGGATGATGGTGAACCGCTGCTGGTGGAACGGGCAGTTGGCCGGGGCTCGGTACTCCTCTTGGCCACGTCGGTCTGGGTGGATTGGACCAACCTACCCTTGCGCCCACTCTTCTTGCCACTCATGACGCGACTCGTGTTTCACTTGGCGGATTCAGATGCCGGCTCGATCCAATGTTACGCGGGAAAACCCCTGCAATTCCCGATCTCGGCCGATATCGATTCGGCAATCGAAATCACCCGGCCGGCAAGCAACAACGGCATCCCATCTAGCTTCCGTTTTTCTGCAAAGGATTTCTCGGCACACGAACAGACGTCTTCTGGATATCAGGCATCCGGATCGGATCCATCCCATGCATTTTTCTACTCCGAAACCCATGATGTTGGGATCTACGAAATCAAGATCACGAGCGCGGATCGGACCCGGCAGTTGGCATTCGGGGTCAATCTGGATCCCGTCGAATTGGATGCCTCGGTGCTCGATCTAAAACAACTCGAAGACCGATTCCAATCCCGAACTCTCATCTTCTGCAATCAGCCCGAAGACTTGCTGGATTCCATGACGAGGCTTCGGGAAGGAGTCAGCCTTTGGGAACTTTTTCTCATCGTTGTCCTGGTCGCCTTGGTGGCCGAGGCCTACGTTGCGAATCGCCGGGTTTCCATCGAAGCGGCTCCTCAAACTTCTCGCACGCCGGCGGACGATTGGTTTCGACGATTCCGAAAAAAACCCGATACCATTCATATCCCCGGAGGCTAACACGGTCCTGAGATCCAAGTGATTTCGGGCGTCCCAGAGTCCTGATTCACGTATCTGGCCGCGACAAACAGGAGGTCACTCAACCGATTTAAATAGGCAATGGCATGGGACGGAACATCGATCGTTGCCGCCAAGGCCACCAAGCGGCGTTCCGCCCGCCGGCAAACACAGCGGGCCAAATGGAGTTGGGCTGCCGCGAGCGAACCGCCAGGCAAGAGAAACGACGACACCGGCGGCAGGGATTCGACCATGCGATCCAGGGCCTGCTCCAGAACCCTGACTTGCGATTCTGATAGACTTCGCCCGGTCCCAGCCCGATCCGATTCCTCGGTCGTCCGATCGGAGGATCCCACGGCGTGAGGGCAAGGATCATCCGATAAACGGCATTCACGTTGGCCTTCTGGAAGGATGGCCTCTCCTTGAAACGCGGCCTGGCTCTGTTTGCAAGATGCGATCTGGGCTCCCAGAACGAATAAATCATTCTGGACTTGATCCATGACAGCTGCCACTTCGCCCGGCAAACCTGATGCTCGGGCGATCCCCAACACTGCATTCAATTCATCCATCGTTCCCAACGTCTCGATTTGAACATGGTTTTTCCGAATACGCGGCGTGGATGGAAGTTCCGTATCTCCCGAATCGCCCTTTCTTGTGTAAATTCGCATGCATCCATCCTCCGAGTCAACTCGTTCTGGAGTCTTAGCCTCTCGTTTCTTCCCTCGTGTCTTTCTATACTATGGCATCCATTCAGTCGAGCGTCCCTGAACATTTCCCAACCTTCGAAATCAAACACCTATGTCGCTGGGACCATCCAATGCCGCCCGATCCGGCCTCGAATCCCAAGCGGAAAATCATGCATTCTGATTCGTATTCGAAAGGAACTCCAATGCCACGTGCCATCCTCCTTTGTTTGTTCCTTCTCGGAATCTTCTCCTCTTGTATTCTGGCCAACGATGATCCCGCCAGAACGGAAGTTCCGGTCAAGGGTGAAGATACAGTCAAGGCCGAAGATTCGGTCAAAGCCGAAGATCCCGTCAAGACGCACGAGATCCAGCCAGGACCATTTCGGATTGATGTCAAGATAGAAGGTCTCTTTGTCGCGGACAAGAAGACCGAACTGGCGCTGTTTCCCAAGGAGTGGAGTGACTTCACCGTGGTGGAAGCAGTTGCCCATGGTCAGGTTGTGCATCAGGGCGATCTCCTCGTGCGGTTTGATAATACGGAAATCAGCGAGCAGATCGCAGATCTCGAGGCCGATCAACGGCTCGCGGAATTATCGATCATTCAAGCGGAACGCGATCTGCCCCAGTTCGAACAAGTGTTGGCCTTGGCATATGCTTCCGCGGAGCGCGATAGCCAATATGCGTCCCAGGATCTGGCGCGATTCGCTGAGATTGATCGCCCGCTAGCGGAACGGTCCGCGGAACATTATCTCAAGCAGGCGCGGCACGGCTTGGAGTACGCGAAAGAGGAATTGGATCAACTTTTGAAAATGTACGAAGCGGATGATCTCACCGAGGAAACGGAAGAAATCATACTGAAAAGGCAGCGGCACGAAGTCGAATCTGCCGAATTCGCTTTGAAACAAAGTGAAATCAACTTCGAGGAAACCGTCCATCTTCAATTACCACGCCAGGAAGCATCCTTGAAACATAACGTCGAACAGGCCAAGCATGCTCTGGATCAAGCAAAGATCAATCTTGAATTGAAGGTAAACCAGAAGCAATTCGAGCTGGAAAAGTCGAAGCATGTCCGGAAGCGGGCACTGGAACGTCACGCCAAATTGCTGGCGGATCAAGGGCTCATGACCATCAAGGCGCCAACCGATGGCGTTGTTTACTATGGCCAGTGCCTTCATGGGAAATGGCCGAACATCAAGACGATGATGCAATCACTCCGGCCGAAGGGAACTGTGGCAAGCGAGGCCGTCTTCATGACAATCGTGACTCCTCGACCATTATTAGTCTTGGGCCAGGCTGCAGAAAAGGATATGGCAGGATTCCAAGAAGGACTCGTGGCACAAATCAAGCCGACGGCAAATCCGGCTGTGGCGATCGCGGGACGTATCGGCCGTGTGTCGACCATACCGGTCGAGGACGGGCAGTTTGCCGTCGAGTTCATCCTGGACTCCAACCAGGTTCCCGAGTGGATTGTCGCCGGAATGACCTGCAAGGCGATTGTGACGACCTACGAACGGTCGAATGCTCTGACAGTCCCTTGCAAGGCTGTTAAAACCGAACCGGCCAATCCAGCGGACAAATATGTCCATATCCTGGATCAACAGACCAATCAACCACGCCGCCAGGCCGTGAAAACTGGTCGGGAAAGCGGCCAGGTCGTTGAGATTGTTGAGGGGCTCGCGCCCGGGAACCGGGTTGTTTTGGAGGAGGTCGACGAATGATCGCAGGCCATTCGATGCGAATCGGCGGCTCTTGGAACTACCAATTCCGTCTCCTGGCTGGGATTCTAGCATGGGTAGGGTGGAGTTCCATCTCCGGCTTTGCCTCCCAGACAGCGAATCTTCCGGAATCCGAGTGGTCCCCATTGGCAACGGCCGGCCCGAAGCCGCCCGCGATTCCGCCTCCGAAGCCTGAAACGATCGACGCGGCAATTGCACGAGGTATCGACTTCTTGCTGTCCGTCCAGAACCAGAATGGAAGCTGGGGTTCGGCAGAACGTACCAAGGACTTGAATATCTTCGCTCCCGTCCCCGGCGCGCATCACGCGTTCCGTGCCGGGGTCACATCGCTCAGCCTGATGGCGTTGATTGAATACCAGTCGGCCTCGTTCGACACCCCAAGTAGTCACCGGGCCAAGGCCGCTTCCGCTGCCATCCAGCGAGGCGAATCGTGGCTCCTGGAGCATTTACCCAATCTGCGGCGGTCCGATGGAGCAACGATCTACAATGTCTGGGGACACGCCTACGGCCTGCAGGCACTCGCCCATCTGGCAAATCGGCCGGGAATACCCGAGGATCGGCTGGCCATCTATCGCAGCCAGGTGTCCGAACAGTCCGAGTTGCTGGACCGCTACCACCTCGTGAATGGCGGGTGGGGTTACTACGATCTGGTGGCCCAGACGAAACAGCCCAGTGGCAGCCCGACCTGCTTCACGACGGCGACCGCCCTGATTGCCATCGATGAGGCCAAGGCATTCGGCGCGCAGGTGCAGGAGAAAACCATCGCCGATGCCCTGGCATCCATCCGTAGGCAGCGGAAACCCGATTTCAGTTATGTTTACGGGGAATATCTCCGCATGCGGCCAATGTGGGATATCAACCGCCCCGCCGGAAGCCTTGGACGTTCCCAGGTCTGCAACCTGGCCCTCCGCCTCTTTGGCGATGAATCTGTCACCGACGATATTCTCAAGACATGGCTCAATCGGCTCATCGCCCGGGATGGCTGGCAAAGCATCGGCCGAAAAAAACCGATCCCCCACGAATCATTTTTCCATATCTCGGGCTACTTTTACTATTACGGTTACTATTACGCAGCAATGTGTGTCGCTCTCCTGCCCGAAAATGAACAACCTTACTTCCAAGACCATCTGACCCATATCTTGCTGCCACGGCAAGAGAAAGATGGCAGCTGGTGGGATTATCCCTTCTATGATTATCATCAACAGTATGGCACTGCCATGGCGGTCATGACCCTATTGCGGTGCCGGAAATAGCATGCCGGGATATCTCATTCGCCCGAACTCCAATTGCCCGTTTTTATGGCCCATTCCCAAACGATTGCGTTCGCAGAGAAGCCCGGCTTTTCGCAAAAGCCGGGCTTCTAGCCGGCTAGCCGTGCTAGGTTCACCATGCGGCGGACCATTAACAAGAAGAACCCTATCCACCCTCTCAACATCATGCTCCACTCAAAAAACAGATCTCTCAGTATGACTGCCATCCAAGGTTCAACAAAGGCTGGACTATTCTTTCTTGGATTCGTCCTGTGCCAATCGATCATCCATGCGGAAGAGCCAAGGATCCACCTGTTCGATGGCAAGTCCCTCTCCGGCTGGACCACCGAAGAAGGCAAACCTGTCACCAAGGGTTGGGCGGTTGAGGACGGCTTGCTAGTCTGTACTCAACGTGGTGGAGCGATCTACACGGAGGATGAATACGGCGATTTTGACCTGAGATTCCAATGGAAAATCGCCAAGCGCGGAAATAGCGGCGTCAAATATCGGGTTGCCTTCTATCCAAAAGGACTCTGGGGCAATCCAGGATGGCTCGGTTGCGAATATCAATTGTTCGACGATTCCGGCCGGTCGGTCTCTCCTCAGCAAAGCGCAGGAGCCCTCTATGGTCTCTATGAGCCGAATGACAGGAAGCAACTGAAGCCGATCGGGGAATTCAATGATTCCCGGATCGTTGTGCGGGGGACGAAAATCGAACATTGGCTCAACGGAGAGAAAATCGTCGCCGCGGATACTAGTTCCGACGACTGGCAGAAACGAGTCGCGCAAAGTAAATTCAACCAGGTCGAGAATATTTTCAAAAATCCCAAGGGCCGCATCCAACTCCAGGACCATGGCAGCAAGGTCTGGTTTCGCGAGATCACCATTCGAGTCCTGGACGAATCAATGTAGTCAAGTTACTTGCCCATGCTGCCCGAGCCATTGGTTTTCGAGGTTGTTGAATACCTGTGTTAAAAGATCACTGGTCATTTTCACTCGCTCTAGCGATGCTCGAATCGATTCGGTTGACTGAACATAGGGTTCATCTGTCAAGTCCTTCGCGCAATGATGGAGCATTTGTTGAATGCTGTCGATTGAGTAGTCGAGATGAAATTGCATGCCGAAGACATGGTTCCGGTACTGAAAGGCCTGGTTGGTGCAAGCCGAACTCGTCGCCAGATTCTCAGCGCCAAGCGGGATGGAAAAAGTATCGCCATGCCACTGGAAAACATCGAAGCTAGAGGGCAGGCCCGTGAAGAGAGGCGATCGGCGGCCGGCTTCCGTCAACGTGATCGGATGCCAGCCGATTTCACGGTGGAAGTTTCGTTCCACCCGACCCCCCAGTACATCCGCGGCTAGTTGTCCACCAAGGCATATTCCGAGCACATACTTCCCGTCCGCGATCGCCTTTTCTAAGAACGTCTTCTCCGCGACCAGCCAAGGATAAACGTCGTGATCGTAGACATTCATCGGGCCGCCCATGAGGACGAGCCAGTCGAACGAATCCAGAGCTGGCAACCGATCGTTCTTATAAAACCGCGTGCTTGTCGAGGTATGGCCCCGATCGCGGGTCCAAGAACCGATATTACCAGGCCCTTCGAACGGCACGTGCAGGAAATAATGAATCCGAATCACTTGGTTTTGAAACCGGTTCTAGGATATTCTCGATTTCACCTAGGATCGGCCGGGATTTCGGCACTGTCGGGACGATCTGCTTGGGCGGATTTTCCTTGCCAGATGGAAGCCAATTCGTGGATATCAAGACGAATCAATCTCGCTCGATCTCCTTTGGCAAAGCCGTGGATGGCATCAACATGTCCCTTCTGGGATCTTTCCGCCGTGATACAAACTCGCCCCTCGTTGCCGCAGACCTCCAGCATCGTCCGGTCGACCAGGATTTGCATCGAGACACATCCATTGCCGGGCATCAGTTCAGCCTCGCCCAGACGTTTCGCGGCCACATCATAAATAATCCGGTTGCCTCCGATATCCAGTCCGACCTGCTTTGCATCACCAATTTCGAATTCAGCCCGAATGTCGAATAATTCATTGTCGACATCAACACGAATCGGTGCGCCCTCGACCAGTTCGCATGGCTCGATCCTATATTGCCTTTGATGTAACTTCTCAATTTCCTGGATGGGCTCAGCGAAGAGGCGGATTCCGTCGGTCGTTGTTCGCAAGGTCAGTTCGTGCGGGAAACTAAATGTCTGATTGAACGGCATCCCCGGCGATGCAATCTTCACCCATCCGATCTGGATACGGCGGCCATTCGGGGCATTGGAAAAGGTCTGCGAAGCGTAGTAGCTCCCCCAGTGGACTTGGTGCTTGCCTTCATGGACCGGTTTAAAGAGCCTGCCATCAAAGTGACCAATGGCATAGCGGGCGTCGGCGGCAAAGACGATCCAACGCGTGTTGTTCTTGTCGCCATCAACGGGCAGTTCGAACAGTTCGGGACATTCGAAGTAGCCAGCGAGGTGACTCTGTTCCTCCCATTGTTTGAGGTCGACAGACGAGTAGAACGCGATGTTTTGACCGTACTGGTCATGTTCGTCGTAAACGGCCATCACCCAATGGCCTCCAAGGTCCTTGGCTCGATCGCTAAGTGGTACATCGTTGTGATCATATTCATACCAGATAACCTTCGGATCCCGACCACGATGTTTCACGACCGGATTTCCCGGGTACCAGGTAAATGTCCGCCCGCCATCATTGCTGTAAGCCAAACTTTCCCCGGCGCCAGTGTCTGTTAAAAAAACAACGAGCACATCTTCAGTCCCTGTTTTCCAGCCGGCCGTGTTTTGGATATCCACGGTGCCCCCGCCGGAAAAACAGTCGCCGACGGCCATTGTTCTTGGGAAAAGAGCGTTCGGTAATTGTTCCCAATGAATCAGATCGCGGCTGATCGCATGCCCCCATGTCATGTTTCCCCAATTCCAGCCCACGGGATTATGCTGAAAGAAAAGGTGCCAATGGCCATCGTGGAAGACCATGCCATTCGGATCGTTGTTCCAACCCACGACCTGCGAAAAATGGAACTGGGGACGCAATTTTTCCGTATACCATGTATCCGATCCTGGAACGACGTGCGTTTGTCGGATCTGAGCAAACGCCTCTTCGGTAGCCCGTTTTGCAATGACTCTGGCTTGCTGTCCCCGATAGGATGCAATATTAAAAAAGGCATACCAGTCAATATCTTCCGGGGCTATGGCCAATTCCGTGTTATAGCGGCGCACCGGTGTACCATTGATTTCAAGGATAAGCTCGGTCGGCACCGCGCCGTTCTTGATGGGGATGACGAGGTACTCGTCGGTAACCGGGAATCTATTCTCCAACTGTCGATATTCGGGGACGTTCGGCTTATTGCTCGTTAGGACGATATGATCACAGTAGCTATTCACAAGCCGCGAGCCGCGATAACCGTCGACACGCATCTGATCATGGAGTGTCCCTTGGGCAGGCCCTGAGACGAATGCTTCTCCCGTTCTCTCCCAATCGCCGTACGTTCCAATTTCAAAATCAGCAATCAGGATATCGTCATCAGCGGGTATCGCGGCCAGCGGCAGGAAAAACAGCATCACTGCCAGGATCTCTCGGAACATAGAAAACCTCCAGAATGGAATCCAACTTATGCTTGTTTTTTTGGATCCGAGGAATGCATCATATTCTGGGCGGTTATTGGTATTCAAGCCACCCGGTAACAACAGCATCCTTGGCTGAAATCAGACGAATCCAATAGGCCTGGAATGCTCGAGGAAATTCGTAGCAAATCGGCCGGTCGGCCGATATGGTAAAAGACCGGTAACGGAGCCAATGCCCTGAACCGGTGATATCAACTTCGGCATGGACCGTCATTGGGCTTGGAAATGCCGTTGCTAGGTGAAGTATCTTTTGGTCATAGCCAGTCATGAGATATGGATCCGATGGCCGGTTTGCCTGGACAAAGGTATCTTTCCACGGTCCACCGGTACCGACAGGCTTCCCGAATTTCCAAAGGTCATCTACAGCACCGGCCCACAAGGCGACCTTGCCGTCGTCGGAATGGATGATGTGCTCATTATCCATCGGCGCGTTCGCATCAACACCACTCAGAATCAGCAGTCCGCGATAGCTACAGAAGTCTTTGATACGCCGCTGGTGCGAGCAGATCGGGCGGATTTTTGCAAAACCGCCCGCATTGCGAGCCGGAAGTTCGTAGAACGTGCCATGGCAGTTGAACAGGTCGCGCTCGGTGACCACTTCACGGGCAATTCGCTCGGGGCCGAGAATCCCATCCCTATCGAAGGCGCAATCACCCTTGGGCAATCGCCACCGATTCCCGTCGTCGTCAATATAAAGGACCGATGCGGTATCGACAATGAGAATATCCGTTGGTATAGCGACGTCTGCTAGTGTCTGCTGGAGTGAGTCGGAATCATCGACAAGCTTGAGCTGCATCTTCCCATCAAGTTCATAGAATTGCGGTTCGGATACACGGCCATCGATGACCCGGCTTGCCGCAAAACCGAGGGTCTCCCTTCCTCCACCACGGACATGCAGTAGCCCTCCCGATAGGCTGGCCGCTTGTGTTGTTGCCATGCCTCCAAAGATGGTATCGGGCTGGATCGTTCGCGGATCAGAGTTCACGTAGTGAAATTGGACTGTCGCCTGACGGCAGTCGTGGTCGACCGATACTCGCAACCATACCCCTAAATCGCCTGGATCGAACATGGCCCATATTCCATCGCCCGGAACCACAACATATTGCCTGAACAACTGCCATTCCCCATTGCCTTGGACATCAACCTCGAACGAAAAAGTTACCGCTTCGTTTGCGCTATGTTTCATCCAGACACCACGGCGTTCGAAGCCAGAAAATAAATACGGATCCGAAGGTGTATCTTTTAAAACCGCTTCATCAATCCAAACCGCACCCCGGCCAAGAGGAACTCCCAGGCTATCCACAATGGATGGTGATGTGAACCAAAGATTGGAATGCGATTTTCCCGGAGCAGCAATCTTACCCTTGGCCCGCCGGGTATTCAGGAATTCACTTTGGGCCGTGTCGTCACAACCAAATACCAGCCGGTCTCCCCAACGGCAATAGTCACCGATGACTTTCAAGTAAGTCGAACGCGGCAACAAGCCGGCCGAATTCGTGCGTGAGAATGTCTTGGGAAACCGCCAGAACATCCCGTGCATGTTCATGATAAAATCATTCTCACCGATATCATGAATCCGAGGCCATTCGGTATTCCAACCATGGGCGCCGTCATAGGTATGACTTGCTTTCGGGAAACGGTATGTGGACCAGGCGCCATTATCCAGCAGCATCAGGAGCAACGAACGACGATCCCAACCAATTGCCCATACGGGATCGGTTTCATGATTTGAATTCCCATAGAGCCCGCCCGGGCCGCGCACATCGGTAAACTGGTTTCGGCGAATCACTTTCCAGGTTCTGCTAGTCCCATCCCATTCAGCCAAGCAGCCGGAGAGAACATCCGGATACTGCCGCGCCTCCCGAGACGATTCACCATTGTTGGCGTAGATCAATCGGCCTTGCCCGGAATAGAGCCCCTTGCCATGACAACCCGGTAAATTGGCCAATGGCCCCTTGGATCCGGTGTCGTTGGGCAGAACTGCTGGTATCTGCTTTTGAGTGTCACGATACAGTTCGGTGACTTGGAGGGTCTCCAAGTCAACTTCATAGAGACCTTCCTCCATGGTAGCGTAATATGCCTTTTTCTCTGGCTGGAACAGGTGCCGAGCGCTACCTGTCAAGCGGCCATACATGGCCTCCGGTGGAATCACGCGAATGCATCCCTTGGCGTCGATCACGTACGGACCGATGATGAGCTGATTTGTCTCTCGATGAATCATCCGGTTTGCAGGAGTACCCCCAACAGATCCCTCAAAGGGCTCAATTCGCAGATCGGGAGTGATGGAATAGAGCTTATCGGCTGAACCTTTCGGGGAGTGGGGTGCGTATGTGATCACCCACAGTTTGCCCGCCCAAGGCACCACCGCTCCGGTGCCGCATTCACGATCCGGATTCCAGTACGCAAGATGCGGGTAGATACCGCTGATTTGTACCGGTCCATCGGCTGCCAAGGAATGACTTGCCAGCGAGTATAGAAATAAACAAAAAAGAGAACGAACTAGCAAATTCCGAGTCTCCACAAGTCCACTCCCGCGCAAAACGTATGACTCGATCAAGATTTCAGGACAATTGGCATGGTATCTTTTAGCCACTTTTCACTTCAATCGTTCCGCGATCCCCAGATCGACTAACCAGTCGGGAAGCAGGTGAACTGCCAATTTGACCATATGCGTTTTAAAACGGTCCGTGTAAGCCGCTTTTGGATTTTTGGCATGCACGGCTTTCCGAATCACCTTGATGACAAGATCCGGTTCGGGACAGCCATGAAATTGCCTCCGCATCATCTTGGTGAAACGGTCAAGCAGAGGCTGGTACTCAGTGGGGGCGATCGCCTTATCCAGCGAGGCAAACGCAATTTCCTCAAAGCCGGTGGCGATCGGGCCAGGCTCAATCATGACGACTCGAATCCCGAATTGTCGTACTTCCAGCCGCAATGCATCCATGAGCGCCTTGATTGCATGCTTCGATGCCGCGTACCAACCAATGGCCGGAAGCGATAAATGGCTGACAATCGAACCCATCTGAAGAATGCGGCCAGATTGTTGGCTCCGCATGAGTGGAAGGACGGCTTTAATGACTTCCAAGGCGCCAAAGACATTCACATCGAACTGGCGACGGGCATCTTCCGGCGATAATCCCTCGATGAATCCATATTCGCCATAGCCTGCATTGTTCATGAGTACATCAATCCGGCCCTTCGTTGAGTGGATGTGGTCAACGGCCGCATGGATCGATGCGTTGTTCGTGACATCCATCGCCATCGGTTCAATCCGATCGGACTTCAGCAACTCCAATTTGTCCATTCGACGGGCGGCGGCGAAAACGTAGTAACCCTCCTGGGCGAGCATTTCAGCGGCAGCCGCCCCAATACCACTGGATGCACCGGTCACCAGAGCCACTCTTTCAGTCACTTCTCCAGACATGTTCAATATCCCTTGATTCCCTCTTCGTGAAATATGCGGGCCAGAAGCCCGGCTTTTTAGCCATCACCATCTTTTGAAACGGGCCATCCCTTATCTGGAAGGCAGTTTCTCCCGTCCAGACCGCTTGCATTCCGGTTGACACTATAGGATAACAGGATTCAAAATCGATGGTAGCAGCAGTCGTATCCAACTCGAAAATCACCCCTGTATTGGCACCTCGCATGGCAAAAAAATCAAAAACATCCACGTCGTCCAAGAGGGCGGCCCCCGAGTCGTCGTTTTTGGAGAACCAGCCCGAACTGAAACAGACCGTCTCCCAGATTGAAAAGCAATTTGGCGAGGGAGCCATCATGTCCCTCGGGAGCGACCGGCCCCATCCCACGCAGGGCATCTCAACCGGCAGTTTGTCGCTCGACATTGCGTTGGGGGGCCAGGGGATTCCATGCGGCCGGGTTATCGAAGTATTCGGCCCGGAATCGAGTGGCAAGACGACTCTCGCCCTGCACGTCATCGCCCAGTCCCAGCGGGCCGATGGTATTGCCGCGTTCATCGACGCCGAGCATGCCCTCGATCCAACTTGGGCCAAGAAGCTCGGAGTCAATCTCGACACACTCCTGGTAAGTCAACCCGGATCTGGCGAGGAGGCCATGCAGATTACCGAGATGCTGATCCGTTCGAATGCGGTCGATGTGATCGTCGTCGATTCCGTCGCCGCACTCGTGCCGAAGAAGGAACTGGAGGGCGAGATTGGCGATTCGCATGTTGGCCTTCAGGCACGGCTGATGAGCCAGGCGCTCCGGAAGCTAACTGGAGCCATCTCGAAGAGCAAGACGGCCGTCATATTTATTAACCAAATCCGAGAAAAGATCGGGGTGATGTTCGGCAATCCGGAAACGACACCGGGCGGCCGCGCATTAAAATTCTATAGTTCGTGCCGGATCGATGTCCGTCGGATCGGCCAAATCAAAGACGGTGAGGAAGTGATTGGGCAGCGGGTTCGGGCCAAAGTTGTCAAGAACAAGGTTGCCCCGCCGTTCCGAGTCGCCGAATTCGACATGATGCATGCCGATGGCATCAGCTACGAAGGCGATTTGTTGGACATGGGTCTACAGCAACGGATCATCGCACGCACGGGAGCTTGGCTCCGCTACAATGATATGCAGCTCGGCCAGGGCAAAGAGAAGGCACGTCAGTATCTCAAGGAAATGCCAGATCTTGCGAAGGAAATTCGAGATAAAATCATGGCTGCTGACCCGCATAATCAGTTACTGGATATTTCCGCGGACGACGAACAGATATCGGGCGAGGTCGATTGATCCCAGGCTTCCAGAATAGCATCGACAGCCATACAGGGCAGCCCGTTTTTCGAATAAGGCACCTTATGCGAATCGCCGTTTCATTCCTTTTTTTCGCCCTCGTCACCGGAACGGTCCGAGGGCAAGGCACAGCGTCTGATGCATCGCGGATGGTGGCTCTTCTGGAACGGACGCTTATCGACACGATTGCGAGGGCGGAACCATCGGTCGTGGCTGTGTCGAGAATTCACATAACGCAACCCCGACAGCTCCTTGGCCGGCCAGATCCGCTCGAGGAATTCCGCACGGTTCGCCCCGTCGATGATCCGACCGATCCCGACTTCCTACCAACGGCATTCGGTGCTGGTGTGGTTCTCGATGCCCGTGGCTTGATTCTGACACATGTGGAATTGGTTGCACCTGGCGATATCCATTGGGTTACCACATCGGATCAACGTTCGTATGCGGCCCGGCTCATTGGGGCCGATCCACGATGTGGTCTGGCTGTCCTCGCAATTGACAAGAGTGGTTTGACTCCGATTGCGATGGGTGATGCATCCCAGATCACCCGCGGACAATTGATTGTAGTCCTGGGCAATCCTTTTTCGCTTGCTCGCGATGGCCAGGCGAGTGCAACTTGGGGAATGATTGCGAATACAGGCCGCAAGGCCCGGCTAGGTGAATCGCAGCAGAGGGCAACGATCCAGGAATATGGCGGATTGATTCAGACCGACGCAAAAATCAATGTTGGGACCAGTGGTGGGCCAGTTCTCAACCTGCAGGGCCAGATGATCGGCTTGACAACAACACTTGCCGTCGGGCCAGGTTTCGAACAGTCGGCCGGGTATGCTATTGGTGTCGATGCCTTGTTTCTGCGTGCCTTGGAGCGACTTAAGCACGGCCGGGAAGTGGAATATGGCCACCTGGGTGTTATCTTTTCATCCATTGCACCGCGTTGGCAAAGTGTACCGGCTGGAGTTCCGATCGCCGAGGCCGTATTTGCGGCTCCAGCGCATCAGGCGGGTATTCAGGCAGGGGACATTGTCACGCATGTTAATGATTCTCCCGTTGCTGACGCGGACGACTTGATTTTTCAGGTGGGCTGTTTGGAACCGAACACGAAGACAACCATTCGAATCTATCGAGGCCGGCGTTCCCAAGAGGTTCCCGTCGTGCTAAGCAAGTCGCCGGTAAAATGGCAGCCAATCGTTACGAATCCACCCCCCCCTTGGCGGGGATTGCGAGTCGATTATTCAACCGCGGTTGAAAATTATGACCATGCGGCACGGACCGGCTTGATCGATGAGCGGGGTTGTGTCGCGATTCGTGACGTGGAGGAAAACAGCCGCGCTTGGCGAGCCGGTCTGCGAGCCGGGATGTTTATCAGCCATGTCCAGGGAAATCGCGTGCGCCAGCCCGAAGATTTTCGATCCGCCACGGCCCATTTGAAGGGCGCCGTGACGATTCGCCTCACCCTCCCGGAAAATCAGCAGCCTGAGCGAATTGTTCCGGAAGGTGGCTGATGGTGGATTATTTCGGGTTTCTTGCCTGTCCCAGAATGGAGCCGGGCATCCGCCCCGGATACGGATGATTGATACACCCCATGACCTCCCTCGAATCGCCGTAACGATGGGCGATCCTTCGGGCGTTGGGCCTGAGATTATTGTCCGCGCGTTGTCGTGTCGAGGAATCGGTTCTTTATGCCGACCGATTGTTATTGGCCATCCTGAAATCATGCATCGCGCGGTCCAGCGATTCGCACCGGCAATACGAATTCGTGAAGTAACATCGCTCGAAGATTATTTCGAACAGGAGCCGGCCGATTCAGTCAAGTCAATTGCATGTCTGTCGGTCTGCAATGACGGGGTACTCGACACCCCGGCCGGTACAATAGATGCCCGATCTGGCCACGCGGCATTCGAAGCAATCAGTGCGGCGATCGATCTTGCCCTGGCCCGCCGTATCGATGCCATTGTCACAGCACCGCTCTGCAAGAAGTCGCTCCAACTGGCGGGCCATTTTTATCCGGGTCACACCGAACTGCTGGCCCAACGGTGTGGCGTGGCTGAATTCGCGATGATGCTCTACCTTCCCGCGGGCGATGCGATCCGCGGGGCCTCCGGATTGGGTGTCGTTCATGTGACGTTGCACATGGCAATTTGTGATGTCGTGGCCCATCTGTCGATCGATACGATCGCCTCGAAATGTCTGCTAGCCGAGCGGGCAATGCGGGCCCTCGGTGCCGACCATCCTCGGATTGCCGTCTGTGCCCTGAATCCTCATGCAGGTGAAAACGGGCTTTTTGGCGATGAAGAACAAACCATGATCGGCCCTGCGATTGAGAAGGCTCGGATGGCTGGATTGGAAATCGCGGGACCGCTGCCGGCGGATACACTCTTTCCGGCGGCCCGCGATGGTTTCTACGATGCCATCGTTGCGATGTACCATGATCAAGGACACATTGCCCTCAAACTCCTCGGCATGTATTCGGCCGTCAATATCACGCTCGGCCTTCCCATCATCCGGACTAGCGTTGCTCACGGCACGGCGTTCGACCGTGCCTGGCAAGGAAATGCGGAATCGGCTGGCATGGTTGCCGCGATTAAAACGGCTGCCCAACTCGTTCAAAACCATAGGCGATCATCACCTTGCCTTTTCTCGACACGTTGACTCGCACTGGATTCTTCCGCTGCGGAACCATTTATTATATACATGAATGGCATGAGCAAGCATCCTCACACGAGCCGAATTAAAAAGCAATCGGACCATGGTATTGGATATTCCGTGGTCGATCTTGATGGCGTGTCGCATGTGTTTGTGGCGGCCGTTCCGCGATCCGGTTCGACACTTCAACAGCAGGCCGATGATGCCCTTCAAACGATTGAAACGGTCATCGACCGGGAAGGAACCCGCGGCCAGATAATCAAGCAGGCCGTTTTCATGCGGGATTGGGACCAGATGGCCCCGTGCCGCCGTATCCTGCGGGATTATTATGGCGACCAGATGCCGGCAACAACCTACATCCCGCAACCCCCATGTTGCGGTAAATTGATATCGATCGAAGCGCTAGGTGTGGGACGAGGGCAAGAGGAAGTTGCCATCGAACGGATCAGTGAACAGTTGGTTGTCGCTTGGCACAACGGTATCTCGTGGATTCATTGCGGTCATGTCACTCCCAAAACCGAGTCCAGAGGCGTCTACGAACGTTCCATGAGCGCGTTGGAACAGATGGAACAGCTACTGCGAAGCCGGAATATCGGATTCCACCAAGTGATCCGGACCTGGTTTTACTTAGGTGACATTACCGGCATGGAAGGACCAGCGCGGCGGTACTCGGAATTGAATCGGGCAAGAACGGATCGCTACAAGAAAATCCGGTTCGCCCCGGGTATGGCGCCGCCTCACTTCAATCATCCTGTCTACCCGGCCAGCACGGGAATTGGGACCAGCAACCAAGACGTGGTCATGGACGCGATTGCCGTGGATGCCGAGCCCGACCGGATCACCTTAGTCCCCCTCGAAAATCCCTGCCAAACATCCGCGTTCCAATATCCGGCCGAATACAGTTCTGACAGCCCCAAGTTCGTTCGAGCCATGGCATTGACCGCTGGAGCCTGTTGCACGATTTTTGTTTCTGGCACAGCCAGTATCACCGATTCCGAAACACGTTTTGAAGGCAACGTGGAACGCCAAACGGAACAAACGCTGGACAATATTGAATCCCTGATCAGCGAAGCGAATCTGGTTCAACATGGATACCCAGGCCTGGGTGCCACGCTGGACGATCTGGCTTTTGTTCGAGTCTATATCAAACGCCAGGAAGACTACGAAAAGACGCGGGCCGTATGTGAAGCAAGGCTGGGTGAGCTCCCGACCATCTACGCGATTGCAGATATCTGCCGCCCTGAACTCCTGGTGGAAATCGAGGCAATCGCTTTCTCGAATTTTTAATAAAACATACCTTGTTTACACGGTCCCCTGATAGAATATAGAAAATACTGGCTACATTTGCTTTTACAACCTACTCACTGCAATCAACTTAAAACGTGTTTTGAAATTGCCTGAAATGATTATTGGACTGTACTAATCAACACCCTCCCTCTGGGTGGGCTGATAAAAACTTCAACCCAATGCCTTCTTGGAAGCACAGCAGTTGTTGCACATGGAGTGATGGTTGGCAATTTGCCCCCTCGCCCAACGCCGTTAAGTATTTTAA
>JAFGFZ010000262.1 GCA_016930815.1 Pirellulales bacterium
ATGACAGCGCAAATATACACCAAATGACTCCAAACAGCATGTTTGGGTAAATCATTCCTGGTTCAATCAGATACGAGTATTCAGCCTCTGGGATAATTGCCTCTTCCAATGCGATGCCTAGGCACCTCGTACGTTGACGAATACTATAGCCCATTCTGGGCAAAGGGCAGATATCGGTTTCCGAACTGGATGAGAAAGAGAAGGAAAATGCAAAAGATAGCACAAACATCGAAGTTGGAATGGCTTCCCCCAGCGATTTTCGGGCTGAAATAATCGCCACGTAACACACCTGGAATCCAAGGGAATTGGCATTATGCATGCACCATGAGCCCATCATCCGCATATAGACATAATCCGCAAGAAGAAAAGAAGCCCGGCTTTTTTGAAAAAGCCGGGCTTCTGGATTTCCATTAACTTCGATGCATGTTATCGATCAGCTCTATCTTTTATAGCAGAGGAACAAGCTGACGAGGGATACCAGAACTAGCAGGATCATCGAGGATGGTTCGGGAATCGAGAGGAATTCGGAGGGAGCGAGGGCCGTGTCCGAGATGCGGACTTCGTCGATCAGGCCGTTCCATCGATCCCCATGACCACCGGCATACATTCCCCGGCCAACCGTCCAGGTCCCGGAGACCCAATCTCCACCGGATGAGGATCCCTTGGCCATTGCCGTGTTGGGACTACCGCTTGCAGTCATATCCGTTTGTGCAACGAGTTCGTTGTCCAGGTACAGTTTCAAGGTTGAACCGTCACTAACACCGGTCATGCTGTACCACAGGCCTTCTTGAACTGCGTCGACGGCGGAGATGGCCTCATGCCAGTAGCCGCTGACATCGGCGAACTTGATCGCTACATCCCGGTTCGGCATGACCTGAAAATAGAGGGCGGCCAAATCTCCATTGGATGTTGCCACATACCTGTCATCACGGCCAACGATGGTTTGGTAGCCTGCAAGGACATTGGCCTTGAAGGAAGCCTCAATCGTGAAGGCGGCCGGAGTGGCGGTTTCAATGTCCGTGCCGCTTGGGAGACTTTGCGCGGACCAGGTCATTGCGGACGGATAGTTCCCTGCAGTCGCCATACTGAGTGCATTCGCAGCACCGGATAAGGGAACGGCTGAGAAGGGAACGTCCGCGGACCAAGTGAATCCAGCCCAGGCGTATTCCCAGGTGGTCAGATGGTTCCCATTTCCCGAATGATCCTGGGCCGCTTTACGCCAAACGGTCCAGCCATCGGAATCGGGAAGCGGATTTCCTGCGGCAACTGGCCCCCACTGTTCAATATCCGCGTCGCCGGCATCGTCAAATCGCCAGTATGCGAGAGTGTCCGCGGAGGCGGAAGAATAAAAAGCAACCACCGACAAGAGAAAAGCGAACAGAACGAAATGCTTCATTAGTCAACCTCCAGATGCAGAGAATAAGAATAGTATCCCAGAACCCCTAATGCCCCACGTCAGTAACACACAAACATGATGGGATCGAGTCTAACCACACGAGACGGTTATTGTCAATAATTATCCTTAAAAAGCAGAAATTTACTGTTGGGAGGGCCTACTTGACCATCGGATTGCCAGCCCTGAAAATCGGCGGCAATCCGCGATCGGAGCGGAGAGAAATCGATCCGGGCGCAATGGTTCGAGATGCTGTCCTGATTTGGTATCTTGCATGGTTTGTCCTCTCGCGACCGGATCCAGAGAATCCATCGGAGATCCCTTATGAAACCAAATCTTAATACAGGGGCACCCATTCGGATGCAGGATGGTCGACTGGTGGTGCCCGATCAGCCGATCGTTCCCTTTATCGAGGGGGATGGGACAGGTCCCGACATATGGCGGGCGAGTGTGCGTGTTTTTGATGCGGCGGTTCAGACGGCTTATGGGGGAAAACGCAAAATTATCTGGAAAGAGGTGGCGGCCGGTCAGAGATCATTTGATGCAACCGGGCATTGGTTGCCCGACGCGACTCTGGACGCCTTTCGTACCTGCCTGGTTGGGATCAAAGGGCCACTGACAACTCCCGTGGGCGGCGGGATTCGTAGTCTCAACGTGGCCTTGCGACAGTTGCTCGACCTCTATGTTTGCCTGCGGCCGATTCAGTACTTCGATGGTGTTCCGTCCCCGATCAAACGGCCTGAGCTGACCAATATGGTCATCTTCCGCGAAAATTGTGAAGACATCTACGCCGGGATTGAGTTTGCCCATGGAACCGAGGATTGCGAGCTGTTTAAAAAAATATTTGCCGATGCGTTTCCTGACCGGAACCAAAAGATCCGTTTCCCCAATTCATCAGCTTTTGGTATCAAGCCAATTTCCAAGGAAGGAACCTTTCGGCTCGTCGAGGCTGCCATTGGATACGCAATTGCCCACGGCCGAAAATCGGTGACCTTTGTCCATAAAGGGAACATCATGAAGTTCACCGAGGGCGCATTCCGTGACTGGGGATATCAGGTTGCTGCCGAGCAATTCGGGGCGGTCCCACTCCATGGAGGACCATGGCATGTCATTCGTCGTCCAGAGCATGAGGGCGGCCCGACGGATCTGGTGATCAAGGATGTTATTACGGATGCATTCCTCCAACAAATCTTAACCCGGCCAGCCGAGTATGATGTCATCGCCACAATGAATCTGAACGGCGACTATATTAGCGATGCACTTGCTGCCTGCGTGGGGGGGATTGGCATTGCCCCGGGCGGCAATATCAACTATCGGACCGGGCATGCGATTTTCGAGGCGACCCACGGCACGGCCCCGAAATACGCCGATCGGGATAAGGTCAATCCGGGTTCACTGATCCTTTCCGGAGAGATGATGTTGCGCTACATCGGCTGGACCGAAGCAGCCGAGGCGATTGGCCGGGGAATCCGCGGTGCCATTGCGGCAAAAACCGTTACCTATGACTTCCATCGCCTGATGGATGGTGCAACACTCCTGGCATGCAGTGAATTCGCAGATGCGATTATCGGGCATATGGGCTTTAAGGGATTTTTGGCGCCTTTTTGAGTATAATAGCTGCATAGAAAATGGCTCACTGGACACCGTGGATCTGGCGATAGGATCGTTTTTGATGGCGATTCATGATGAAGATCGGGAACCCTCTGGGATATCGGAAGAACCGTTCTCTGAGAACGATGCGACGATTATCTCGCAAACACCGCCGCTGACACCACGGCCGAATATCGAATTCTTACATCCTCGTGAGTTAGGCCAGGCATTGGAGGGGCACCAGCTCGATCATTTCAAATTGGTTGAGTTCATCGGGGGGGGCGGAATGGGTGCCGTGTTCCGCGCCCATGATACCAAACTGGATCGAACGGTCGCTGTCAAAGTTCTCGCCGCCGGACAAGCGGACGATGCCGATACGCTTCTACGTTTTCGTAACGAAGCCCAGTCGGCCGCGCGGCTGGATCATATCAATATTGCCCGTGTCTACTGCGTTGGGGAAGATCACGGAGTCCATTACATCGTCTTTGAATATATTGATGGCGTGAATCTCCGTGATCTGGTTCGAAGCCAAGGCCCACTTGCGCTTGGTGAAGCCCTCAGCTACATTCTTCAGATCGCCGAAGCTCTCGCACACGCGTGGCAGCGCGAAGTCGTCCACCGGGATATCAAACCGTCGAACATTCTGATCAACGGTCATGGCCAGGCCAAGCTGGTCGATATGGGGCTTGCCCGGATGCAACATATCGGGAAGGTAGGTGATGAATTAACCGCCAGCGGAGTGACACTTGGCACGTTTGACTACATTTCGCCGGAGCAGGCCAGGGAGCCACGCGATGCGGATACCCGAAGTGACATCTATTCGCTTGGTTGTACATTGTATTTCATGTTGTGCGGTAGTCCTCCGTTCGCTGAAGGAACCGTACTGCAGAAACTTTTGAAACATCAAAGTGATCCAGTCCCGGACCCTCGACAAAAGCGGCCAGACCTTCCCGCGGAGATCAGTTCTCTTATTGCCAAGATGCTTGCAAAATCCCCCGAGGAACGGCACCAGACACCAGCCGAATTGATGGCGGCCATATTGGCTCTATCCGAGCAGACCGGCCTTGTCCTCTCGCGACCTCTGATGACCGTTCCGCTCATCCTGGATACTTCCAAAAACACGTTCCTCCGCCAGCATGTTCCCTGGATTGTTCCGATTGCAGTATTGGTCACATGTGTCGGTCTTTTGGGAATTCTTGAGCAGCGTGCCGTCTCCCCGATCAGCGACTCGATCGTATCCCGACCGGCAGATACCTTGCCGGAAACAGGGCAACGCAGCCCACGTGGTGGGAAGATTTCTCCGGAATCATCGGTCGATTTATCCGAGTTGGACCGACTGAACGCGTCGAATGCAATTTCTGCTGGCCTGCCACCAGAACCATCGGAGTAGAATCTCTTCTCTCCTTGCGGCTGATCGGTGCCCGACCGGGGCAATCCTGGCAGATTGGATAAAGTTTTCCGATTGTGTCGACCGATATTCAGCGAAGAGGGATCTTCTTTCTGGGCTGATAGCCATGTCAAGGAGCCATTGGAAGGATGGAGCTGTGTGGAGTATTTCCACGCAATGACGGAAGATGGAGCCGCCATGTCAGACGTGCATAAAGCCGCCGTTTTACTCATGAGCCTGCCCGAAGAGGATGCGGGTGCCCTGCTGAGTCGCCTTGACTCCAAGCATGTAGAGCAGGTAACGATTGAAATCGCCAAAATGAAATCCGTCTCGGCCGAAGAGCAGGAGGCGACGATCCTCGAATTCGCCAACTGCAATCCGGCAGCCATCGGTTCCGAGTCGGGTGGTCTTGATTTGGCAAAATCATTGGTCGAAAAGGCACTTGGCAAAAACGCGAGCGATACTCTGAAAAACATTCGCCAGTCGATTGAGGCGGTGCCTTTTGGTTTTCTGCAACATGTCGATCGGCAAAACATTCTAACCTATATCATTGATGAGCATCCCCAGACGATTGCATTGATTCTTTCGTACCTTCCTCCCGTATTTGGGGCAGAAATACTAGCGGGACTTCCGAGCGACCGGCAGCTTTCGGTTGTCCACCGCATCGCCAAGATGGGTCAAACCAATCCCGAAATCATACGGGAGGTTGAACGGGGTCTTGAAAAACGCATGTCGAGTATCATGCGGCAGGACTTTCAAAAGGCCGGCGGCGTGGAGGCGGTTGCGGAAATGCTCAATGTCTCCGACCGGACCACAGAAAAAACGCTGCTCGAAAACTTGGCCCAAGAGGATCCCGAACTGGTTGAAGAAATTCGTCGTTTGATGTTTGTCTTTGAGGATATCGCGAAATTTTCGGATCGGGATATGCAAACAGTCCTCAAAAATGTTGAGAGTGCTCAGTGGGCGATGGCCTTGAAGGGCGCCAGCGAACAATTGAAGGAGAAAGTGCTTGGCAATATGTCCGATCGGGCCGCAACTCTGATGCGGGAAGAGATGGATTATCTTGGACCTGTCAAGCTAACCGCCGTTGAACAGATGCAGCAACAGATTGTCGATATTGTGCGTCGCCTTGAAGATGTCGGCGAGATTGAGATTAACACAAGCGGCGAGGAAGAGGAGATGATCCAATAGGTTCATCCACCCAGGGGAAGATGAATCGTAAAACGAGCTCCATGGGTGGGGGAAGATTCGACACGGATGGTTCCCTCGTGCGCGGTGATGATTCGCCAGCATTTGGGAAGTCCAAATCCCAGACCGCGTCCGGCTTCACGGCCCGAGAAAAAAGGATCAAAGATCCGCGATCGAATTTCTGGCTGGATGCCTGGCCCATCGTCGTCGATGAGAATTTCAGCACAAGGGAAGGCTGGTGGTCCTGGCTCCTGATCTTCGCTGGATCGAAGATGACATGTGATATCGATTTGACCTTCTCGGCCGATGGCTTCCAGGGCATTTTGCAGAAGCGCTTTAAAGGCCACGGTTAATTGCGTTGCATCCCCGCGGCAGATCACGGTGTTGTCTGGTGTGTGAAGGACGAGCCGCACGAGGCGTGTTCTTGCATCATCCGTTAATTCGCAAATGGCTTGCTGAAGGATCTTCCCAACGTCAATTGGCACAAACTCTGGTTGGGGTGGCCGCGCGAAGAGCATCAGGTCCGAGATCATTTCGTGTGCCCGCATGGCCTGGGTGTGAATTGCCGCCAGGGCGCGTCGGCGTTCGGGATCCGTTTCTAAACGCAGCAATGCTTGCGCTTGGGCTGCAATATTCGCGAGCGGATTGTTGATCTCGTGGCTTGC
>JAFGFZ010000263.1 GCA_016930815.1 Pirellulales bacterium
TCACCATCGCCATCACTGAAAAATGTCAGCGAGCCAAAGTTGACCGTCGCACCACTTTCGTCACCCGTATCATCCACGCCGACGTCGATCGATTCCTTGCCCGTCGACTCAAAACTGGCCAGACTATTGACCGTCAGCGTATCGCTCGATTCATTCGCAAGCGTGATTGTGGTCCCAGCTGTAAATGTTGCGATACCACCAACCGTGATTGTCGCCCCGTCTAGGTCCGTCATATCATCGGCCGATGTGACATTAAGATTGCCTTTAATATCAAGGTCATTTAGAACGACAGCGTTGGTGTCTTGCAGTGTGACGTTGCCTGTCACATTTGAACCACTCGTATTAATAGAGACATTTCCTTTAAAATCATTGGAAGAATCGTTCAATGTTACCGAGTCGGCGATAATATCGAGGTTTCCGACACCGATTGAAGCCCCACCCGATTGTGCTACATTTCCAACCCCATCAATAGAGAGACTCCGGCTACCGAAATCTGTAATCCCGACAATATTTACTAACCCCAAAACAAATGATCCATCATCGATATTGATAGAGTCGACGGTTACAACCGATGGATCAACATTGAGTGTTTTGTCACTGTTTGATAGCGTTAACCCCGTGTTCGGAGCAGAGGTCCACTGCCCTTCAGTGAGGGCAAACTGATAGACACCACCCGATTCTGAGATATCTAGATTCTCATTAGATGATTCAGTGAAGTCGAGCGTGAGCAGGCCGTTGGACAAGCCGAAAGTCCCATCCAGCACGATCCGTCGTTCCAATTTGCGAATATTCAAATTAGCCTTGCACGCGTTCCGCGCTCGATTTCGTCGACGGTTACTTGGCCTTCGGTTACGATTCCATAGTCTTCGCATGGTAACTTTTCTCAGTTTGAAGAGAGATCTATAGAAAAAAGTTTTTCTTTAGGCGGTCCCATGGACCAAAACTCACTCCATGTTATACAAAACTTGACAGCGCGAGCGGTTTCGGTCCGGATCCCAATAGGATCTTTGTATCACCGGTTCTGAGTCTGTGGATCGGTGGAATCCTACCGCCATGGCAATCATGACCGCGTACTCCAGAACCTTAGAAACGAAAATTCCAGTTCATTTCGATCGTGGAGGACAGCTAGACTCCCCCTAGGGTCCCATTCTCTTGGATAATCACCTAACCCCTGAATGTCAAGGAAATTACGGAAATGTCAGGATAATATTGCCAAGTGCGGTCAGATAGCTGCCAGCATTGAGGAGTCAAACGATTGGTTTTATCTAGTTTTTTGGAAATGTTCCAGAGATACTGGCGATATTGGAGAGTTATATACTGCGGCAATGGACCTCAATCCTTACCTTTTTAGGCTCATCCTTGTTTCAAGAGTTTGCACAACAATAGGCTATGAAAAAGGATAATGAGAACAGGGATCCCATCTATCGGCCCACTCTGTTGCTTCAGTTCGTTCGATCACTCACCGAGCAGAGGGACGATGATGTCGATAAAGATCTACGTGTCATTTTAACATCTCCTCTGGGTGATTATTGTTGTGCTGACGCCGGAATACAAATCTTTACCGGATCTTCCCTGCATTTGGAAAGGGCGCAGTTGGCGGAGCCATATCGAAGCGATTCGGAGGCAAAGAGAGTTCAATTGCCGTTGTCTCCGCCGTAGAATCGACACCGATCGCGACTTCGTCACTATCGTCGACCACTAGCGAGTCGCGGATGATCTCGAAGGCGAGTTTATTGAGCTTGTGTCGGTCAGGTGACCGTGTAGCGGAAGCCCCGAAAAGTGTGAGCAAGACTGCGAACTGCGGATAATTGGCAACGAGTACAGCAAAGTCATATTCGATACCTCCGCGCGCAGCTTGGGTGGCGAATACTGCAGCGGAAGTGGCGCCTGTTGGAGGCAGGACATGCAGCACCGTTGCCCCTTGCATTTGTACATCAGCATCCTTGACCTCGGACACGTATCTGGCCGCACGCCGGACCGCGGAAATCGGCGTCGCCACAGATTCAATCCGGATTATGATTTGTTCGTGTCGAGCATCACAATCTTGCCGCATGAGGTAAGTTTCAGCTATACAACCAGACGCACCATCTTTGGGTGTTATGTTGTCCAAAGTATCCCAGCTATTTGGCACGAGAAATTCAACTTTCCCCATTGGAGTTGAGATCGATACCATTCGTGCATCCAACCTGAGGGTGGCAGATCCGGCGGCAGGGATTGATGTGTGGAGTGACATCATTTCTTCCGGTTGGTCTTGAGTAGCGCATCTTCAAACCTGTCATACGAACCTTGGTAGCTATAATTAGCGCTACCGACCTCAACGCCGACTCCAAGGCCAATTGATAGACCGCTGCTTAAACCAACGTTGACATTCGGATCACTAGACCAGCAATACTGTCCATGTGCTCCGATGCCAAGTGCGGCTCCGCCACCTACACAAAATGCACTCGTCCCATCGAGAGACTCTGGACTTGGCATGCTGATCACGCCAGTCCCGTAATCAAATGTTAATGAGGCATCGGCTGATGCTCCCGGCTGTGTGTAGTGATAGCGATGTATTTGACCGTCAGGGCCTTTGCAGAACATGATTCCCTCGGATCCACCAACAACTAATTGCGCGTCTTCAGATAGAGTCGCGCACTCATATTCTTGGTTCTTGGCCGTGGATTGCGGTGGTTTTTCGAGAGCTTCGCGAACTTCAGGCGACATTTGATTCAGAATATTTTGCTCCTCCTGCTGTAGTCGTTGGTCTTCCTTCTGTAGCCGAGCCACCTTCTCATCCGATGTTTCACTCTCATTAATTCCGCCATCTTCCATGTTGTCCGTACTTGGTTCAAAACCGGTGCGATCGGGATCGATATTGCCATCTTCGGTACCATCTTGTGATTGAGCCAGTTCTTCTTTCTCCTCTGTTTCTGTCTGGCTAGGTGTAGCATCCGACTTGGCTACACCATTCTCGTTGCCTTCCGCTACTTCTTTGTCACCATCACCGGATTCCGACTTTCCCGAATCAGAATCGGATGAATTCGAATCATCCGTATCCGCCGGTGTTTCACCCGGCTTTGCTGTATCGTTTTCTTCCCCTTCCATACTTTCCCCACCACCCTCTCCAGATCCGGAACTGGTGGATGCCGGTCCATCGGGGCCTGTCGGGCCATCGTTCGATTGGTTTTCGGGTGCATCTTTCGTCGCCGGTGGATCGATCGCCGCCAACGCGCCACCAACAAAAACCGTGGCCGCGCCCTTTGCAATGACACTCGGAACGGCCGTCTTCGCAGTCAGGAATGCCGTGGGCAATTCAGCCGAGAGAACAGTCGCTGCCCCTTCGAGGATCGGTTTCGTCGAGGGAAGTAAAGTGTCCGTGATTCGAGACACTGGAAACTTTTCGACTAGAATATTAGCTAAACCCATTGCGATGACATCAACAAGGCTGTCTTTATCGAGAATCCGTGCTACCGGCATGCCTGGCGTTACCGGTTCACCGGCGAAGAATTTTTGGATGCCCTCGATGAAACCATTCGGATCTTTGACAGCTTCTTTAATCTTCTCTTTATTGTCATTGACAAACTTATGGGCAATCGTTTCACCGGCCGACGATTCATCGTCCACCTGCCATTGACTTAGGAGTTGATCACTTGCTTGGTCCAGCGCATCGGCCGTGACGGCCTTCAAATCAAAATTCCCACCACCCTGTCCAAACATTGTACATCCCCCCGGCATGATGTTGTTAATCATATCAGCCGCGTTATCGAGCCCGCCGGTCGGTCCACCACCAGAAAAGAGCCCGGTCAACTGTTGCCCCAGTTGGCCACCCAGCATATTTGCGACCGCACCAACACACGGCAGACCGCCCAAGCCTGTGGCATTCTTTAGGGCATTCATCCCCTGCCTACCTAGCATATTTCCAAGGCCACCGGTACCACCGCCCAATGCTTGGGCGAGGAGTCCACCGGCGTTGCCCAATCCACCCAGCCCGCCCGCGGCACTGGCGGCGGCGGCCATGGCACTACCGAGCGGACCACCGGCCAGAGGATTGGTTAGTCCGAGGGTTTTCATGGCCGTGTCGAGTGCCCCGCCCGGCGCGGCGCCGAGCATGGCCTCGGTCGCCGCGTTCCCGAACCAATCGCCGACCGCATCGCCCGAAAGCCCGCCCAGTGCATTGGCCATGATCCCATTCAGAGGACTCCCGCCACCCACTTGCGGCATCTCTTCGATTGGAACGAATCCACCGAGATCCCCAACTCTGCCATCGGGACTCTTTTCGGCCGCAGATCCGGGGATGAATGTGACCGCGCCAACCCCATTGTCGTCTGGTAGTGCCATGAAATGATCGCCGGCCTCGTTTGTATAGATCGGTGTCGCCGCGGCCGGTGGCAGTTCGCCCGCCCAACCGCCCGTTTGGCTTTTGGCCATATAGTCCGCCATGGCAGCCTGGTGCTGTTGACGCGGGGCGAATTCGTATCCGGTGAGCTTGAGTTTCATGGGAGTTATGACAATGGGCCGGGGCCGGTTTCGCAACGAAGGTTTATACCATTATCTGTATCCTGGATGGATCGTTGCGGAAAACTCTTAGCCTTGGCAACTGGTTCCGTACATCTACTGATATCAATGACCACTCGGTTTCATTGGGAACCATCAAACCGGTGCTAGTCCCACTTCACGGCGGATATCGTTGGCGAAACTTGTCCCAAAAATGTTCAGCCGCAGATCATGGCCACCTAGCCCCGGTTTATTGGTGTCACCGTACTGCCGCCAATCGCCCTCCGATCTTCCGAATTGTCCACCAGCAACCTTTTCTGCTATAGGCCAGTTCTGAGGCCTAGCGAATGTCACGATATCGTTCGTGTGACCGTAGACTCTACGCTGATAGTTTAAACCTTCCGGCCATGCCGGGGCGGGAGATGCCAGGGAATAGACGCGGACATGTGATAACGACCGCTCACCGTATGCCATTACCATGGCCCAAACTGCATTGCATGTAACCAGATTCCCCTGGCTATGGGCAATGATGTGCTGCGCCTGACCTTGATACCTTCGCAACTGATAGAACATGCTGGCAGTAGCCCTGTTCGTTAGTTCCAGATATTTATCGATGAAAAAGATTCGGTTCTCTTCCGGGATCTGATTGCGGAATTCTTGAGCGACGTTGACTTGTTTTGCTGTCGAACCGGCTGAATTAATCCCGAGAATATTTTGTATTTTATTTTGGACATTCCCGACAATTTTATTCATGTTCTGGACGCCCCATTCGGTAAGCTGGGATGAGACACTTCCAATCCAATCATCACGACACTGTAATAGGTCAACAATCATGCCGATTGCACCAATTCCCGCCGTGGAGTTGTACACCCCATAAACGGCCCGTTCGGTAATCTTCGACAGTTCCGTTGCGGCCGCGGCATGCCCAGAGCCATCGGTCTGAATCCCATTAACAAAGTAAATACGCGGTAAATCGGGGTAGCTTGGTTTTGCAGCGTATTTTGTGACTTGGCCGTCGAACGTTGGAATAATCGGCATAGTGGTCTCCTAACCTATTACTGGCCATTGTAGTCGGGGATTTGAGTGACCAATCGCTGAAGGAGCCCAGGATCCAACTCGGTGAAGGACTGACTGATCCCGGTGGCTATGAGGTAGCAGCCAGGATTTGGTAAAACGCACGAACAATACTCGTTGGAAACCAGACAAGGCGAAAACTGCCAATACGATGGCCAGCAGCAGTACCGATGCCGACTCGGGCACGGCAATAGCAGACAATCCGCTACCCGTGTCGCTACCGAATTGGCACTGCCAGATGAGAAGATCATTATCATCGGTTTCATTGTCGCCGTCGGCGTCACCACCGTTGCCGATCCCGAAGCTGGCTTGCCAGACGAGAAAATCGCCGCCATCGACATCGCCGTCCTTATCAAAGTCTCCAGCGAAAGATGACGTACCGTAGGACCAGACGGCCACGCCACTGCGACTATTGGCGAGTACGTACTTGAACGCGACTTGTCCCAAGTCGTTCAGACCACTTCGGTTCGATCCCAGACTAGCTGTGCTACTTGCGAGATAGACTCCACTGATGGTGCTGCCGAGTAAGGCATCACCTTCACGAAGCACCTCGACCAGGCCGACTTGGTCGGAAAAGTAGTACAGCACTTCACTCTCTCGGCTAGGGACGCCCGTGAGGAACGCGGTAAACGCTATATTCCCAATATTATTGATGGCCAGATCCACAAACGAGTCAAACTGGCCGTTGCCATCGGGCACTGTCTGCCCCGCTCGGGCAATCTGCGTCAATGGTCCGCCCTCACCACGGAATATGCCACGGTCATCGGCTCCTCCGCCATTTGTCTCGACCAGCGTACCAATAAACGCAACTTCTCCGCGGTCGTTGAGGGCGGGATCACTGAAGATGTTCGGACCGATGTAGCCGAAATGGCCATTATAATCGGGCGCCGGCTGTCCTTCGCGGACGATCTGTATCAGGTTCGTACCGTCCCCACGATAAATGCCCTCATTGTCCGCTCCGCCGCCGGAGGTATTGGCGAGCTCCGCTTGAAACGCCGCTTGTCCCAAGTTGTTTAGGGCCGGTTCCGTGAAGAAACGAAGGTTCCCATTTCCATCCGGCGCAGGATCGCCACAGCGAGCTATCTGAGTTATTTGTGAGACTGCCCCAACCTGTTGTCCGCGAAAAACGCCTTGGTTGTTTGTGTCCTGGATGACGGCTTGGAACGCGACCTGCCCATGGTCATTGAGCGATGGGTCGGAGAACTGCCTGTAAGTGCCATTTCCGTCGGGAGCAGTGTCACCTCCGCGGGCAATCTGCAACGTATCGCTGCCAGTGCTGAGGAAAACACCACGATTACCGTATGGCCCAGTCGTTCCAGTAAGCCCTGGGTTGAACGCCACATGCCCAACATCATTAAATGAGTAGTTAACATAGCCGATCTCGCCGACCTCATAGAAGAAACCATTTCCGTCAGGCACACTTTGACCTCGGCGAACTATGACCGTGCCGCCCGGTTCCCGAAAGATACCTTCATTGTCATCAGAGCCTCTAATGGTATTGATCAAGGGAGCGAAGAACGCCACCTGCCCCGCGTCATTCAGCGCGGGACTGTCAAAGCCACAGTACTGCCCGTTACCGTCGGGCGCCGTCTGTCCCTTGCGGGCGATCTGTGTCAACACCTCGCCACCTCCCCCGCGGAAGATGCCAGAATTCTCGTGGTTCCCGCCACTGGTACCACTCAACGTGGAGTGGAAGGCAACTTGTCCCTGGTTGTTGAGTGTTGGTACACCCAACAACGATAGGATGCCATTTTCATCCGGCGCTTGCTGGCCGTTGACGGCGATGACGTCAATCTGCCCAGCCCATCCAGGCTTGAGCTGCGAGACACACAATACGATGGCCGGAATGGCACACAGACATAGTATGTTCGAATTAAAGCGGTTCATTGTCTCTTTCCTGTTTGAGCTTGATGCCTTCGTAGCATTCAAGGCGATCTCCAGATTGAGCAGAACGTTGGGTGATCGTTCATTTGACTCGGATAATATGGAACTTTTCCCCAAATGGGTGGTGTTTTGCCGCGTCACTTCCATTATCGGGGAGAACGGGCAAACGTTGCGGGGATTCTTGGCAAAACTTCGATGCGTCGAAGCAGGCAAAATGCAGGCCGTCCCTTTGAGAACGCATCTTGGGGCCGAAGATCGAGGCAATTGACGCCGATCCAATGGTTCGGATATAGATCCGCGACGTTGTCGAAAATGGCGAGCAGGGATTCGGAGCGTATCGAATGATTGATCAGAAACACGCCATCGGCACCCCCGTCAACCGCGATGTCGGTGTTCATCAGAGCCCGTCATTCATTGTCAACTTGAATGCACGGCAGTACAACGTGCGGATTGGAGTAAACATCTCGATATTTTAATACCTCGGCTGTGTTTGTCATCTTACTCCCAATTCCCGTCTTATCCCATAGCGGGCTCATCTGCAAGCAGCCCCAAATCGGCTGCCGTTGCCGCACAATCGGGATTGGCGTAGAGTGCCCACTCCGCATCGTTTGCCCCGGCGATAAGAATTGCCGAGACCGGCTCGATGAGACGCGGAAGCGAGGTCTTTCGAGCCCTGGTTAAGGAACATTTCGAGGCCCTTCGCCGTGCAATAGAAACCGCGATGAAAACGGATCGCCGCCAAGACTTCGTCCTTCGAAGCCTTGCCAAAAAGGAGCAAACCGGCACTCTTTTTGCGTACCGCATCGTGAAGAGAGAGAAGCTTTGCAGTTCGGACGGCGTGTTGTTCCTCGGGCGTTTCTTCGGCTGCGAGATCTTCCGCTGGGATTTCCTCGACGGCGATGACGTGGAGCGAGTTTTCCTTCAGCAGTTTGTCTGGCGAACCGCTGAGCAGGTCATCTTCCTCGTTTAGCCACTCGGGGAGCTCCTCGCCCGCCAAGCGGAAGTTGGCCATCAACAGTGGGGTGAATTTCTTACAGAGCCTGTCGAGAACCTCGGCAAGTCCGGTCTCCTTATCGGGATCGTCCCACCGGACCAAACCTGTTGGCAGATCCACGGACGTCATGGAAGATGTGGAGGTTTCTGACATGGTATCCTCGTTTTCAATTTGCTCGCCTTTGATCCTCACTGAAACCGCCGCGTTTCGCGCCTGGTACAAACGCCCTTGTCGCCAAGCTTTGCCTCGGTGGTCACTTCACCTCTCCACAGTACGGTTTACAACGAGGCAACCAGGTTCTTTAGAAGCATGTCTCGACTGTCGTGTTGGGTGTGAAAGTGTGTATCGCCGATATTGTCCCCTCTGATGCAGCATTCAGTCTATTCCGTTGCGTTGAATAGGAGCTGGCCGTCATGGATTAACTCCGTAAACACGCTATTGTGCTGAACGTCGTGGCCATCAAAAACGACCTCTATACGATTGAGATTAGCATATGTGATCCCGTGGAAGTTTCTTTGATGCAAGTTCATTTTAAGGAAATCTTTGAGCTAATACAATCGACTCACCTACTGGCACGGCGGAAAACCCAAATTCATCTGCTATATCAATGATGTCGCTTGAAAACTCTAGGTTATATATGATTATTTCGTCATAGGGTTCATCCTGAGTATACTCACCATGGTGATCTTCAATGTCATTCCATACGGAGGCCAATTGGTCAGCTGGCTGCTCTCCTTGGGGTGTGAATACCGTGATAGTCAAGGGCGGAGATGTGCATCCGTCTTTTGACACCAGTGCGTCAATGGCGAGTTTGTTCTCTCGGTAGTCTGATATCCAGCATGTATTGTTAAAGCCTAGCTTAGTAATTGCATCCGGGTTCGGAAGCATAAATAGATGAATTGTCCTACTGCCAGTTGGTGATGTCATTTTGGTAACTCACTTGGATGGGCGGGGCGTATCCTACCACCCTGATGTGTGTGGGGAGTTGGAACGTCGCCATGTATATGTGGATTCGCGTACTGGGTATCTACACGTTTTACCTGCTCCCAAGGTTTAGGATCTCGCGGATTAGATTGAGGTTTCCACTCAGTATGTCCACTTACTTTTCCCTCCGAATTGCGTTTGAACGTTGAATGAGGGCCCTCTGCTTTCGGATCGGGCTTAAGGTTGTTTTTTCCGCGACTACTTCCCTTGTTTACACCGCCTCCACCTCCTCCGCCTCCACCACCACCTTTTGTTACTGTTGCCCCATTTTTCGCGCTCCCCTTGGCGGCGGCTTCGGCACCTTCTTTCTTGACCGCTTTTTCAGTAACCTCTTTGGTTCCTTTCTTGATCGCTTGTTCAGCAACCTCTTTGGTTCCTTTCTTGATTACCTGTTCGGCGCCTTCCTTGAGGACTTTCGCGCCGAGACGCGCACCTGTTGCAGCTTGTCCGGCACCTGGTATGCATCCTGCCAATGAGATCCCCGCGTTTAGGGTGTCGCCACGGATCGCGTACAATCCAGCATTTGCGAGGTCCGCCGCGTTGCCGACGATGGGCACCATGCCCGCAACATCGAGGCCGCCGTGAACCCAGTCCATAAAGCCCATTACACCACCTCCCAAGGAGTTGTGAAATGGGTTTCGCCATCGGCATCTTCGGGCAAGTCGACGAAAGTGAAGCCGTATCCGACGTCGCCGATGAGCTTTCCACGCTTGCTGACGACTACGAGCATCTTGCTAAAATCATCAATGTTGAACCATCGGCTTGGCTTTGCGGCGTTTGCAACCAACGCGTGGAAACGCTCTTCATCATTCTCGGGACCTTCCGGCGCGGGGCGAGGTAGGTGCGCGACTCCATCGCGCGACACCCTGACCGGCTTGTAAGCCGGATCGGGAGTCGCGTCGATCGGACGCCACAGATTCGCGGCAAACGCGGCCAGTTTGTTGTCGGGTCGAACTTCCATCGTTGTCGCACAGGTCGAATGAGTGGTAATTAATCAGCCGCTACTAGTGCCGCACATGATGACACCAGGGGGCAATCTCGTCTTGCCCTCTTTCCAACCTCCTGATCCGCCGAGGTCCTTGGTGTTTGGAAAGCTAGGATTGGGAGCAGACTTGCCGCTTGAACTGCTGGCGATCATAGGACTAGCAATTCCCATTGCAGCGCCCATTGCGGCACCAGGATTGCTCCAATCGGCAGTGGCGAGGCTGTAACCGAGTTGTGTTGCTTGCGCTGCCTGCGCAACATTGCCCATGCCTGCCATTCCGGCGACGCCACCGATTGTTCCGAGCACCGCGCTAGGATTGCTCCAATCGGTGGTAGCTAAGCTATAGGCCTGCTTGGCTAAGCCCACAATGTTTTCAAGACCACCGCCCAAGCCCCCGAGCGCGTCGAGTTTCGGCATACAGCCCCCTTCGGCGATCGACTCGGCGTTGGCTGGTGGATTGGAGTTGGAGGGAACGGTCCCACCGGGTCCTACCGGCCCCGACATCATCAGACCGATAAACTTCACGCTGCCAATGGTGTTCCCTTGACCTTCTGGTCCGAGGCAGTTCATCCACATCAGCGTGAGCTGATGGTGGTTGATCATCTGTTTGTTGACTCGTACCGTAGGAACCGGAATGATTGGCTTGCACATCCCCTTAAAGGTATTGGAGTTGACTCCACCACCTATCCCGGCTTCATCGCCGATCACAGTCGCCACACGTGATTGCATGTGGAATGCCGGAACGCCCCGGAACCGTACGTTGGGACTGGTGCGGATCGAATTGTTAAAATAGCCGACAATCGGATACGGAACGGGCACAGTTGGCGACTTGCACACGTCGGGGACTAAGCTTATCACCATGAATTGCGCATCTTGTCGTGTTCCTTCTTTGTCCGCCATGACATCCCCTTAGCTCTGAGCGGCAGTAGTTGAATCGTGCGTAGTGTATACCACGTCGGCCGGCGCCTTCATGCGAACCTCGAGCACGCGTAGTGGAACGGCAACTGGGAACACACCTCGCCAGCTTAAGTACACGCGATTCTCGGGCATCTCAATGTGAATCGTGTCGAGGTTAACTGGGGCCGGTATCACTCGACCGTCCTCGAAGCGAACGAGCGTCGCAAGTTCAAAGTGAGGCAACTTAAATTGGATGTCGCCTTGTCGGCTCATATTGATTAGCTGTACGGTCTCTGTCCCATCAGCGAAACCGGGAAGTGTGAGACCAGACGATGCTGTATTGTAGAAGTCAAACGTGAAGTCCTCAGGTAGATCGGGCCATCGTGTTTTCTCCCACACAACGTTGAAGGTGCCCGCTTTTTCTCGCCGCGGGCTCCAGTTGGGCGCGATCGGACCGAAGCCAGCGACGCCAACGGGCTTTCTAAATTCGAGACTATCGACGTCAATCGGAAGCAATTGCGGTGCTTGCACAGGATCTTTCTTGCCGTCAGCGACGAAGCCTGTTCCAACAGGATTCGCATCAAATATGGTCAAGTTGTCGCCTTCACCGAAACTCCCGCCATAGGCATATTCGTATCGAATCGGGACCGAAGCTGTCGGTTCAATCTCACCTAACGTCCAACCAACTAAGGATCGCGTCCACTTCCGTGGGCCAGTAACTTGCAACTCCTTCCGTATGCTGCCGAATTGCACGGCCACCTGCCACTGTTTTTCTGGCTTTCCAGAAGGCGGGAATGCTGTTGCATTGACCAAAACGTCTGTCTTTGGCTTGTATGGGGCAATATTGCTTTCGAACCGAATGCTGGACTTCCCGGGCTCGCCGAAGTACTCGTCGGCAACGACTATAGGTTCCTGTTCTTGAACAAGCGGCAATCGTGCGTTAGGGATGATTTGGAATGTGCCTCGAAGAACAATTACACCGAAGTCATTCTGTTTCTCGTCGCGGCTCTCGAATTGCAGCGGAGGAAACGGTGTGAAATTTCGAAACAACATGTTTACACACCTTGATTTCAGTTGAGGTCAATGACCGAACCATTAATCTTAACAGGACCTGAGGCTGACATCAGAATCTGTGTACCTTCGATTTTGATCTTTCCTCCCGCATCCATGGAGATCTTACTACCACCGCACGAAAATATAATCTTAGATCCGGCAATGATGGTCTTTATCAGGCCTACTTCTTCGGCCGACACCATACCGACCGCCGTATTCATGGCGCCACCAACAGTAAGAGCGTACCCAACGCCAATCGATTTTGTCTTTACAGCACCAACCATTTCCGTGCTGATTGTGCCAGTGGTGTTAGTCTGGTTGGAACCAACAGTGACCGTTTGATTCGCTCCCACAGACACAGTCCGATTGGCGCCGACGGTTGAGGATTGATTTGCGCCGATCGTCTCGGTTTGATTCGCTCCGACGGTAAGCGTCTGATTGCTCCCCACTGATTCTGTTTGGTCGACGCCAACCATCATTGTCTCGTTGTTGCCCACCTGCGCCGATTGATCAACGCCCACTTTGAGTGTCTCATTATTCTCCACGACCGAGTCCATGTTGTACTGCCCATGAATGCGAATCTGTTCTTTTCCCGGCGTGTCATCCATGGACATTTCATTGTAGCCGCTACCCTTATAGGTCTTGGTCGTATTTCCGCGGCGGGTTTTGTTCGTCGAGTTGTTTTTCCGTCCAAGGGAAACGGGGGCATCACATTGGCGTTGTAGACGCGGCCAATGATGATCGGTGCGTCGGGGTCGCCCTCCAGGAAGTCGACAATCACTGCCTCGCCAATCCGCGGAATGTCGATGTAACCCCAGCCTTTGCCAGCGTGGGCCTGCGAGACTCGGATCCAGCAACTACTGTATTCGTCCTTTCGACCCTCCCGGTCCCAGTGGAACTGGACCTTCACGCGGCTATGCTCGTCGGTGTAGATTTCTTCACCCGCCGGCCCGACAACAACGGCCGTCTGCGGACCTTCGACGACTGGTTTGGGGGTATCGCTCGGAGGCCGGTAGACGGTGTCAGCGGAGATGCAGCGGAACCGGTTCTTGAACTCGAATTCACCCTCACCGACGCCTGTGATGTACGAATCGCCGAGGCTAGCCAACGTCTCAACATACGACAGCAGATACGACTGGCCAACTTCGGCTCGTGTCCGATGCCTTTCGAACTTGAACTTCCCGCCCGGACTGAATGAGCGATAAGTACTTTCTCCGTGGGCGACGTTGTGCGACACCTCAAGTGCCTCCATGCGAACACGGGCCAGGGCCCGACCTCGCTCAGTGTCTCGGTGCCGTCCGTGGTAATCGTACACTTCAAATGCCTTATTATTCGCGAAGTTGACAACAGTATTTTCAGTCGCCATAAGAATCTTCGCAGGCGTCTTGAAATTATAGTCGGTGTGCGCGAACTTGCCAGGCTGATAGCTGTACCCGTGTTGCCATTCCTTGATCTGGTCTTGGTTGCCAGACGTATGATTCGGATCGCCGAACTCGACCTGGCTATCATCGAGTTCATAATAAGCCGTAGCATCATCGGCAAGCACAAGCGTGTGCTTGCCGTTTTCATGCCGAAAATAATAGAAAATGCCCTCCTCTTCCATTAGCCGCGAGACAAATGCAAAATCGGTTTCGCGGTATTGCACGCAGTATTCATGCGATGGGTAGTTGCCACTAAGTTTGAGCTTAAAATCCTGGAAGCCGAGA
>JAFGFZ010000264.1 GCA_016930815.1 Pirellulales bacterium
ATCGAAGGTATCGCCATGGCCAATTCTACCAAACCTGCAAAATCCGTAAAGCCGTATCCAGATTTGCCTCTCTTGCCCCACCTCAATGGTCGATAGGCCAGGCGGGTCCGAGACAGGAGCCATTCCTTCGGTAAGTGAAGTGCCACGCCTGTCTGGGTGACGATTCGCACGGCGCCCGGGTCAAGACCTCGTGCCTCAATCCGAGCCGAGGATGGTTCGATCTGGCCACCTTTCAGATGGCATGTCCAGCCCTCGGCCATCTCACTGCGGCAAGCGTTGCCAGTTCTATTTCTTGCCGATATGAAACGCCTGGGAATAGAAGGTCGCATCGCTCACGGTGACTTGAAATCTGACAATCGAGTCCATCAGTTCGGCATAATGGAATTGCAGCCCCTCGCCATGTTCCTTGCCGTCTTTGATCCAGACAACCCGATCGCAATTCTGGATGTCCAAAGATATCGTTTTCGCTTCCTCATCGACGGTGATACGTTGGAACAAAGGGGGTGTTTTCGTTCTATGGCCCACAAACGTGTGTCCGTGCGTGAGCGCATGCCGGACAGCTTCTGCCGTCAATTCCTCCGCCATCACGATTGTGAATACCGAATCCTCGGCGACCGACGTGAGATGACTATCGTCATCTCCAAAAAGAAAGATGTCACGGTCTCTGTAATGCGTATTGAGCAGTCTGTCCAGAATCGTGAGAGCCTCGGGCATCCGCGACGCCACATCCGACTGATTGACCTCAATGCCAAGCAGGCAGTCATAGCGGACAAGAAAGTCTCCAAAATGGGCAAGAGTGTTATCCAGCGATCCGTTGAATCTGTTTTGCCAATTGTGAGGTGGCACGTAAATCGCAGGATGCGCCCAGAAAGCAATACCTTTTTTCTCTTGCACACAACCGATCCGTTGATCGTCGTGTTTGGCGTTAGGAACCAGGCTACGAGTGGGAAATCCACAATCATTGAAGAGACTAACGATGTGCGGATCGGATGTCAGTTCGTTGCCCCGAATGGCAAGCATTCCCTGCCTGCCGAGGCCGGGATAGAATGCTGCCGTTTCCATGTCCCCAGACTTCCAAATTCGCGCGGGCCGTTCATCGATCCATCGGGTCCATGGCCAGGTCGTTTCCAGTGTCGCGCCGGGATCCCGCTCCCCCTTGCGGCAGGTGTAATAATTGTCATGATCCGTTATGGCCAGAATGGCGTACCCTGCTTCGGCGTAAGCGCGGATCAGTTGGTCGGGTTCAGCCCGTCCGTCACTATAAATCGTGTGGCAATGCAAGTTCGCCATATAAGGAATGACTTTATCCCAATCAATATCCCCGTACGGATTTTTCAGAATCCTTGGTTCCGAGGCGGCTGCTCGAGGAACCGGCATCCAATACAGGTCCGCAGCACTCACCATGAAGAATATCGTTGCGATGTGTGTCCATGATTTGGCTTTGCGCAGCATCAAATGATTCCTCCGAGATCACGTAGGGATAATCAGACTCTCATTATATACTTTCCATTCCAGAACGTCTAAGAGGCTCTCACAAAAAACCGGAAAGACCTTCAAGAGGTGCCTATGGCTCGGTCAGGAGACCGGCCACAACACGGTTTTGTTAGAGCCCCTAAGTCCACGATGACATTTCCAATCTCTTTGGAAAGCGTATAATACAAGCCCGATTTTAATTCTAAAGGAGCAATCAACATGGCCAACGAGAGCAAAGGTCTTCCCATGACGGCAAAATGGGACCCGGAGAAGCTGCAGCGTGAGGTCGCTGAACTTCAATCGCTGGAGCAGAAGCCTTTTTTTACTCGCGCTGGGGGCTATATCAAGCGAACTGGCCCGGGGCTACTGCAGAGCGCCATGACACTCGGCGCCGGCAGTGCCACCGCATCGGTGGTGGCTGGTGCCTCGTTTGGCTACAAGCTGCTCTGGGTCCAAATCGTGGCCATGTTCCTCGGCGTGATGATGCTGGCCGCGTTGGGCAATATCGTGCTGTCCACCGGCGAGCGGCCCTACAAATCGTTCGGACGCGAGATCGGCAAGACGCTGGTTGTGCTCTGGGCACTCGGAACGAT
This sequence comes from Pirellulales bacterium, assembly GCA_016930815.1. Lineage (GTDB taxonomy): Bacteria > Planctomycetota > Planctomycetia > Pirellulales > Lacipirellulaceae > JAFGFZ01. Next base: position 2,067 of record JAFGFZ010000264.1, read on the forward strand.
CGTCTCGTCGATTATCTGGCATTTTCCCCAGTATGGGCTCGCTTCCGGAGCGGCTCGGGATTTAGGCGCTATGGCCCAGGTGACAACCGACGTCTCGTTTCTGAAACTGCCGGACGGAACGTATTTGACGAAAGCAAATGCGGAAACTGTCGATTCGGTTCGCGCGAAATTCGAAGCCAAGGAAGCATATGCCATTCAAGCGGACGTTACGGACGCGCAATGGGAGGCCGCCAAGAAGACACAAGGTACTGAATCGAAATCACTCTTCACGGCATCGGGGCTTGCCATCAGCTTTGGGGTCGGGCTTCTCATCCTGGCAATCAACATTTTCACGGTGTTCAGCTACGGAAGTAGCCCGCGCGGTATTAAAATCTACGAATGGTTCCTGCGTACCGTGATCGGCCTTATTATTGCCATGTTCGCCATTGTGGTCGCCAGCAGTATCGGAAAAATCGATTGGTGCGAATTGGCCAAGGGTCTTATCGGCTGGTATGGCATTCCCGAGGCGAGCAATCCGAAGCATATCACCCTGGTGCTTGGCATGCTCGGCGCCGCGGTTGGAATCAACATGACGTTCCTCTACCCGTACTCCATCCTGGCAAAGGGCTGGGGCAAGGATCATAAAAAACTGGCACGCTGGGACCTGGGCATGTCGATGTTTCTACCATTCGCGCTGGTGACATCGCTTGTGATCATTGCCATGACAGTAACCGGAATTTACACGGGTCATGATATCCTGCGCGAGGGCCTTAAACCGGTGGACGCAGCAAATTCCTTGTCAGGTGTGCTCGGCAGGCATGCCGGCCGAATCGTTTTCGATCTGGGACTGATCGCAATGACCTGCAGCGCCATCTCGACCCATATGGTCGTCTGCGGATTCACGCTCTGCGAAATGTTCGGGCTGGAATACACCAAAACCCGATTCCGGATTTTCGCTCTGGCTCCAAGCATCGGAATATTGGGTGTCGTCGCGGAACTCCCCTTCTGGTTCCCAGTGGCCGCCTCGGCCGTCTGTTTCGCCATGCTGCCAATTGCCTATCTGATCTTTTATTTGCTCAACAATAAGGAAAGTTACTTGGGTGAAGGCATGATGAAGTGGCCGCGGCGTGAGTTCTTTAACATTGTCCTGGTAATCGCACTGGCAATGGCGACGATCGGCTCAATCATCCAGATAAACAACCGCGTGATCAAGAATCCGAAGGTGCGGGAGTTCTTCGGTGCTACGGCGGCCGTGCAGCCGGAACCGTCACCAGCCGATCCCAATTCCGGAACCGCCAAGAATCGGGATCCTTGAAATCGGGGCTCCATGATGAGAATCGAAACAATCCTGAAGAACGAGGAGATTGCCATGAGAAGCTGTGGTTTCATCGTCATGTTGGCTCTCCTTGCTGCGGCTGATGCCGTTGCCGAGGAGCCGATGCCGTTCCAGACGGACGTTTTTGTATCTGGCCAGGACGGCTATTTGGCCTATCGCATTCCGGTCATCGAGACAGCACCCAACGGTTCGCTGCTGGCGTTTGCCGAAGCACGGAAGTACAACCTCGGCGATCCGGGAACGGAGAACAACGACATCGACCTGGTCTGGAAGGAGAGTACCGATGCAGGGCGGACGTGGTCCAAAATGAAAGTCATCGAGGACCCGGGAGAGTTCTGGTCCGCAGCCAATGCCGCGACCGTGGTTGACCAACGGACCGGTCGCATCTGGCTGCACTATCTGCGGTGCAAGCCAGGCAGAAACACGAATACGGCTCGGCCTGGCACCGACGACGTTCAGAACCTGGTCCGCACCAGCGACGACAACGGCCAGACCTGGTCTGAGCCGATCGACTTGACCGGCATTGCTCGGGACATGAAAGATCCCAAATGGCGGTGTAGCGTGCCTGGGCCGGGCGGGGCCATTCAGGACCGTCAAGGTCGACTCATTGTGCCGATGTGGAAAGTCGCTCCCTGGGGTGTTTATACAATCTTCAGCCAGGACCACGGGGAGACTTGGGAACGAGGGAAACTGGTTCCGGGAAATCGTGACGGTGACGAGAACCAGTTGGTGGAGTTGACCGATGGACGGATTCTCATGGATTACCGTCAGAACAACGGCCCGCATCGCTGGCTCGCCACCAGTAGCGACGGCGGTCGGTCATGGGCCGAGCCGCAGCCGGGTGTGACGGTCACTCCGGTCTGCTGCGCCATCGAGCGGTTCACATTGAAGTCGGCCACCGAAAGTCGCGACCGGATCCTCTGGACTGGTCCAAAAGGTCCAGGACGCAATACGCTGGTCGCGCGGACCAGCTACGATGAGGGACAAACCTTCAAGAATGAACGGCTGGTCTCAGACGAACCGGCGGCCTACTCGGACCTCACCATTCTCAAGGACCACCAAGTCGGCATTCTTTGGGAGCGGGGAGACTACAAATGCATCACCTTCACGCGCATCGGCCTCTCGTGGCTCGAACCGAAGTGACTCGTCGTTGCTTGGCGCCGGTTTGCCGTGGGCTTCCTTTCGATCGGGTTTCGTCCTGCGTTCAGCTCATTTCCGTCATTCCCGTCTGATTTCCGTTTTATTCTTCAAAAAGTTGGAACTCCCATACGGTCGGGCCGTCGGTTGATTCCGTGATATTCAAACGCACGCGCTGTGCCGTGACGGATTCAAACCGGGCGGCATGTATTCCGCCAGGATTCTTGCCGCGATAGCAGGTTTCCCATCGATCATCGTGCCAGTATTCAATCGCGAATTTCCGGACACGCTCCAGTTCTGGATAGGCCTGCTTGATTACAAAGCGGCTCAGCCTGACTGGTTTGCCAAGGTCCAATTCCAACCACGCGGAGGTTATTCCGCTATCGGTTGCCCATCGAGTATCTTTATGGCCATCCACGGCTTTTTCAGGGCCGAATTCTGCCCGATTCTGATAGGTATTCGAGGCAGTGGCTTTCGCGTGCGTCGCCAAGGAAACTGGTTCCGGAACATCCACTGCGGCAAGGTCGCAGGCGGCCCTGTCCAGTTCGAGCGCGACGATCGTGTCGATTGGTTGGCGGTCGGATTCAGGAACGATAACCTGGATCCCTGCCTCCGTCTGGCGAACCTCGGCTTGGCCGCCACTGAGGACGCGGCTCTGCATCACTTTGGCCGGGATGGCGGGCAGTTTCAGAGCATCGTCGGTCCACTCACAGATGTGGAGATAGACAGTCTTCCCCTGGCGTGTTGAGACACCGTAGTCACCCGGTTTGAACGGCCCGCCGCGGGTGCCGCGGATACTCTCGCCATATTTTGCCATCCAAACGCCCATCTCCTTCAACAGGTTCGCCTGCTCAGGTGCGATCTCGCCGGTCGGCATAGGCCCGACATTCAGCAACATGTTCCCATCGCCACCGGCACAACGAATCAGCATGCCCAGGCATTCTTCGAGCGACTTCACACCGTCTTGATGGCCGCCCCAGGCCCATTGGCCCCTGCGCGAGGTCGTCATGCACGATTCCCAGGGTTGTTGATCGTTGTACATGCCAACGGACTGTTCAGGGGTGTAGTAGTCCGCATTGGGTGAAAGAATTTGGCGGTCGTTGTTCCCAGGGCCTAGGTCGAGCCGATTGTTGATCACGATCATCGGTTGGAGTGTTTTGACGATTGGATAGGTTTGCGACTGGTCATACAGCGGTTTCCGCCCGTCCCAGTCAAACCACAGCAAGTCAATCGAACCATAATTACTTAGCAATTCGCGCACTTCAGTCTGCATCCGGTTGAGGAACGCTGCATTGCGCTCGGTACGGAAATCGGGATCTCGCCAGTCCATGGGTGAAAAGTACCAACCGATTCGCATGCCTTGCGCCCGTGCTGCCTGCGCCAGTTCAGCGCAGATATCCCGCTGAAACGGCGTCTGCGAGATGTTATAGTCACTGGCCTTGGAATGCCAAAGCAGGAAGCCATCGCAATGTTTGGCCGTGAGCACGATGTACTTCGCGCCGGCTGCCTTGGCGATATCAACCCACTGAACCGCATCAAATTGCGTTGGGTTGAAGTCTTTGTAGAGGTTGTCGTAAATATCGGCGGGAATTTCGCCGCGATTCGGGCACTCGGGATTCGTGTTGGCACGAGACCAACTGATCTCAGTACCTTTCAAGCTCACCGGCCCCCAATGGATAAACATGCCAAACCGCGCGTCCGCCCACCACTGCAATCTTTCGGGATACGGGCGCGGCGTGGCGGTGGTTAGAGTGGTTTCGGACTTGGCAACCTGGATTGTTAGCCCCATGAGGAAGAGGCCGATCCATGTGCAGGCGTTGAGTTTCATCTGGGTTCCTTTAAAGACGTGGGATTCTATGGATGGCTGCGCAGCCGGTGAGTTCACGATAAGGCTTTGAATGTCCGGAACACCGGGCTCCTGGCGGTTGGCCTGGTGCCTTGGCGGGGCAACGGTCAATAGATATTTATCTTGATGGCGATGGGAGGAGTCAATAGCCGTTTACTCTGGCAAGCTCCCTCTGCTTCACCGCATCGACAAGCAGCTTGAATTTTTCGGTTTCCTTGCGGACCTGGATGACGAAGGAGTTCTCCTCCGCCGTGCCCACGACAGCCCGCATTTCGGCAGCGTTCCGGAACGTCGTCTGGCGAAACCGGTTGATATGGTCCTTCTGCCGCGTTTGGAAGACTTGATCTTGCACGTATTCTTGAATTCGCACGGTTTCATCCAACGCGGCAATCCATGCATCCTCACCAAGGGGCCATCCAAGATTTGTTTTTTGTATTGACTGGAATTCCCGCATCTGTTCGAGGCATCGATTGGATGGATGGTGGGAAAGGATTGTGCGGTTTTCCGGCTTTTCCGTTCCGAGGAGTTCGGCCAATGTGGCCAAGGCATGGCGTTGTTTCTGGAGTGGGTAGGCTGCCCAGAGGGCATCGAAGGCCCGATGGATTTGGTCCCAGGAATCGTGTAGCCCGGCCCGGATATCGGCCAGTAACTTACTCATGTCGGGACCGGAAACAAGCTGCCCGCCGATATTCACCCAGTGACCTTCGCGAGGGCCAGCGAGTTCTTCGCACATCGAGCCCCATGTGGCCGCCGGATTGGTCACCATGTAGTCCAGCAGGTTCTTCACTGCGTAGTAGTGCAGCATCTGCCGATAGGCATGATAACCCTGGTGGGCCTTGCGGATCACGACCTTACGCTGCGAATTTTCAATGTTTTCGCCAAGGATTTCTAAATCTTCTGTCTGGTCATCGGCCACGGCGAGCAATCGGCGGCCAAGGAAGGCCAGTTCTTCGTCTGACCGTCCTTCCACCGCCTCGCCGAGACTCCGTAAGCTGGCCTTGGCAGTCCAAAGCTCTAAAAGTCCCATGGCCTGAAACATCTCCTCAGCCGTGTCGGGGGCCAGGCAGTCGAATTCGATTTTCTGGGTCTTCGTGACCCGCTTATCCCGTGTCAGGAACTTCCATGTGTTCCGCTTCAGGGCATACATGTTATGCAGCCACCAGTAGGCGGGTGTCATTACCAGTCGAGCCCTGGCCGTGTCGTCGGCAAGCAGGGAAAACGGCAGAGGCACGTCCAGTTCGGATGGGTAGTTTCCCTTGGCCAGCAGCACGAACGAGGCGAAGCGGCACGAGTGCTTCAGTGTCGTACACAAGCCCGGCCAAAAGCCCCGCCCAGCCTGGATCTCACCGTCGTTGGCGCGGCTGTTGTGGTTCGAGCCGATTGTCGCGCCGGCAGCAACGTTACTTTGGCCCATCAACAGGGCCGAGATCAAGAACGAGTTGTTGTGGTGTTGCTCGTGGGCGGGGAAGATCAAGTTATTAAGAATTTCGCAACAGGAGACTGTTGAATTATCGCCAAGGAAGGAGTGAATCAGCCGGGCCCCATACTTCAGGTTTGCGTTGTTCCCCATCACAAAGCGGACCCCTTTGGATCCGTAGAAAATGTGGCAGCCGAGCCCGACAATTCCGTTGACCAGCTCAACACCTTCGCCGATCTGCGTGGGTTCCTCGCTGCTTGAGTTGATGGTAAGGTTTTTCAGCTTGTTGGTACCCTTGATATAGGCATGGGAGCCGATCTTGACGTCCTTGATGATTCCGCAGTTCTTGATCACGCAGGTGTTGCCGACCGTGCCGTAGAAGCCACGGCGAGGGTCGAACTGGCGCTGGGTGATCTCGTCCAGCCTCGCCATCAGGTCGGCATCGTCGCGGTACTTGGCCCAGAGGTAGGCGTCCCCGGTAGTCATACCATCGAAAGGCGGGACGGCACGGCCCCCGGCCTCGTTCATCAGATCCATCCAGATACGGACATCGTTCGATTCGCCTTCCTTGAGCACACCGTTGCCGAATTTGGCGTGGTTAGTCGTCTGCATTTCATCGATATTGAGCAGAATGACCCGATCGCCGACGATATAGTGTGCAAGGTAACGGACGTGGTGGATCGCGCAGTTGTCGCCCAGGTCGCACGAGATGATCGAGCTATCGGTGATTCCGGCCGGCGTCTGCAATTCATGGTGCTGAAGGACCACGGCCTCCAGCCGCCCAATGCGGATGAGCCCGCAAAAATGGCAGTTCCTGACCAGGTGTGTGTGAAACGGATCAGTGACGAGGACACTATCCCAATCCTCGCATGTGACTGCGTTCTTGACGAGCGCTTCGACTTCGGCAGCACGAAGGTGCCGCCAACGCCTCGATGGGCCGGCCGACTGCTCGTTCCGCAGATAGTATTCATCTTGTCCTTCGGGCAGGAATTTGTCCGGGATGAATTTTCGGCCGAAGTCTTTCTCGGGGATCAGTTTGACTTCTCTCAAGGATCATTCCTTTTAGTTTGGGATTTCGTGCTTCGAATTTCGGATACGTGTTGCGGCCTCCGACCGCATTGGGAAATTATAGGTCATAAGTTGGCATTTCGTTCGATAAATACCCTGAATTCCTCTGGCTAGCTTGCATATTTCTTGAATTTCTCACAAGCGGCCATACGTGGTTCTCAAGGAAGGAATACAAGCAATTCGACCGGAAACCGTCGATACGCAGAGGATCGCATGGTGAGGCAGGACCTGGCCAGTTGACCACGTTCGGACGCGTCGCAGAAGTCAAGCGATACTACTTTGTCACCGCAATCGATTTCCGGAAGAGCGCCAGGCTGTACACAAAGAATCCAAGACCAATGACACTGACCATCAGATAATGGGGCCATACCGCCTTCAGACCACCGCCGCGATAAATAATCGATTGCGAAAAGCTGACAAAATGCCGTGACGGCAGGAAGAAAGTCAAGCACTGCAACCATTCCGGCTGACTCTCAACTGGTGTCGACCCGCCCGAAAGAAGCTGCATAACAACAACCACCAGAATGATCAACAGCGAGAACTGCGCCATCGAGCGGGCAATCGTTCCCAGGAAGATACCCAGCGCTGTTGTGAAGAACAAATAGAGCACCACGCCACCGAACCACAATGCGTGCGATCCGGCGAACGGTACCTGTAACGTCATTTGCACCACCAAAAAGAGCGACAATGCCGTCGCGACAAGAATCACCAGGCCGTTTGCCCAAACCTTTGCCATCGCGATCTCGAACGCGGTCAGCGGCATTACCAGCAAGTGTTCCAGAGTTCCATGCTCGCGTTCTCGAATCACCGCGGCACCCGTTAGGATGATCGTTAGCATCGACACCTGGTTGATGATGGCCACCACACTTGAGAACCAAGTAGATTCTCCACTTGGATTGAACATTTTGCGAATGACCAGATTCACTGGCTCACGTGCCGATGCATCTGTGCGTTTCATGAAGTTCGCGATGCGATCATTGATGATGTTTTTGATGTAGTTTGCGCCAATTCCGGCCTGTTGCATAGCGGTCGCATCGATGTTCAATTGGATATCCGGATGGCGACCGGCGCGAAGATCGTCTTCGAATAGGGGAGGTATATCAACGACGAACATGAACCGACCTTCATCCATCGCGTATTCGACCTCGCTGGCGGCGATTGTCCCAGGCACTTGGAAATACGGAGGATAGAAGGCATTCATGAGTTCCTTGGATAAGGCTGAGCCGTCCTCATCCACAAAGGCGATCGATGCGTTGTTGACTTCACTCGATGTACCTGTCGCCTGGATATAGATCGCCCCGGAGAACGCATAGACGACGAACAGAACCATCACCACATCGCTTGACAGGCTGCGAAGTTCCTTAAGCCCAAGCCAAAAGATGTTCAGGAGGGACGTCATTGCTATTTCTCCTGCTTTCTCAGAGCGGCTGTGCTCACCGCCCAGAGAATCGGAATACAACAGGCCAAGGCAATCAAGTCCTGCATCAGAAGATTGGGACCGAGCCCTTTGGTATATGCACCTACGCTAGAGTGTATGTAGTAAGATGTTGGCCAGATTGTACCAATAATCCTGGCTTGCCCCTCAAGTGTGGATACCGGCTGCAATAGGCCGGAGAACTGGATGCTCGGCATGATGGTGATGATCGCCGTGACGAAGACAGCGGCGACCTGGCTGCTGGTGAATGTCGAAATCACCATGCCGATGCCGGTTGTCGCCGTGACATACAGCAGTGTAGACAACGTCAACAAGAGAAAGCTCCCCTTGATCGGGACGCCAAAGACGAATAATGCCATGGCAACCAGTATGAAATAGTTCATCATTCCGACCACGATGTAGGGAAGTTGTTTTCCCAGGAGGTACTCCAACCTCCCTGTTGGTGTGACATAGAAGTTGATGATCGAACCTAATTCTTTTTCTCGGACGACGCTCACCGCCATGAGAATCGCAGGTATTAAGACCAGCAGCAGGGCCGGGACGCTTGGTACGATCGCATAAATACTTTCGAAAGTGGGATTGTACATATACCGATCTTCGATGTCGGCAGTGAATTTTCTGGGACTGGTATCCAGCCCACTCGCGGGATCTCGTAGCATTTTCTCGTGCGTCCCCTGAACATACTGCGCGATCGTCTCACCGCGGAATGTATTGGCGCCGTCAACCTGCGCTAACACCTCGGGCTCGGAGCCCCTGCGGCAGTCCCTGCCGAAATCCGGCGGAATCTCGAGGACCAGTGATATATCATCCGACTGGAGTCGCTGTAGAGCTTCTTTTGGAGACTGGACCGGCGGCGTCCTTGTAAAGTAACGACTCGTTCCAGCGAACTGTTCAAGATACGCGCGGCTTACCGGTGATTGATCGAGATCAAGTGAGGCATAGCGGATGTGTTCCACGTCCATGGTAATTCCAAAGCCGAAGACCAGCATCAACAACGCCGAACCAATGAAGGCGAAGGCCAATCGAACCGGATCGCGTATGATCTGCATGGTTTCATTGTGAGTGTATGCGAACATCCGACCCAGGTTGAACCAACCTGCATGGTGCTTCGATGGTTTGGGCGGGCGGGCGGGCTGCCCGGTTACGGGCATGGGGATGGATGCTTTATCCTTAATTTCTCCATCGTGCGCAACGGCGGCAATCGCGTCCTCCATATAGCCGATAAACGCGTCCTCCAGACAGGAGGCGCCGCGCATCTCAATCAGTTTCTGAGGGGCATCACACGCTAACACCTTCCCCGCGTTCATCAGCGAGATTCGATCACATCGCATCCCTTCATTCATGAAGTGTGTCGTTATAAAGATCGTCACCCCCTGTTTTCGCGATAGATCGACCAGCAGTTCCCAGAAGCTGTCCCGAGCGACCGGATCGACCCCCGACGTGGGTTCATCGAGAATCAGTAGTTCCGGTTCATGCAGAACAGCAACCGCCAGCGAAAGCCGCTGTCGTAAACCCATCGGTAAATCCCCGGCTAAAGTGTCGAGGTGCGAACCCAGTCCGAATTTGTCGACCAACTCATTGATACGTACTTTCGCCTTCTCGGGTGGAATATGATAAAGGCGAGCATCCAAGACCAGGTTCTGGCGTACAGTTAGTTCACCGTAAAGTGAGAATGCCTGCGTCATGTAGCCAAGGTGTTGACGGACTTCGAGGCTTCCGGCTTCGACAGACTGGCCGAAGAGCGTCGCAGTCCCGTCACTGGGCGGCAGCAGTCCCGTCAACATTTTCATGGTTGTGGACTTTCCACAGCCGTTGGAGCCGAGGAATCCAAAGATCTCGCCGCGGTCGATTTTGAGACAAACGTGATCAACAGCGGTGAAACTGCCAAAGCGGCGGGTCAGATCCTTGGCATCGATAGCAATTTCCGATTTGCCGGCTATGCGTGGGGGGATGACCAATTCCTCATGACCGCGTCGCTTCTCCTCTGGGAGGAGGGCTATGAAGCATTTTTCCAGGTCTTGAGTGCCTGTCCGCTTCATCAGCTCCACCGGCGTTCCTGTCGCCAGCACACGTCCGGCATCGATCGCGACAATCCAGTCCCACCGTTGTGCCTCGTCCATGTAAGCAGTGGAAATTACAACACTCATGCCGGGACGGCCTGCACGAATTTCATCAATGAGCGTCCAAAACTGCCGGCGCGAGAGCGGATCGACGCCCGTCGTGGGCTCGTCCAGAACGAGCAGATCCGGTTCGTGGACCAACGCTCCGCAAAGCCCGACCTTCTGTTTCATCCCACCCGAGAGCTTGCCGGCGGGACGGCCGGGAAACGGAGCAAGTCCGGTGGCGTCGAGCAGCTCCTGAACACGGGCTGGACGCTCTGCGGCGGTCAGTCCGAAGAGTCGCGCCATGAAGTCGATGTTCTCGTGAACACTCAGCTCGCCATAAAGGTTCTTACCCAAACCTTGGGGCATATATGCGATCTTTGGGCAAACATCGCCTCGATGCCGGGGATCGGCGATATCCCCGCCCAACACAATCAATTTTCCTTCCTGGATCTTTTTGGATCCGGCGATCAGGGCCATGAGCGTCGATTTACCAACGCCGTCAGGGCCGACCATGCCGACCATGCAACCGGCCGGAATATCGAGAGAGACACCGTCGAGTGCTACGGTTTTGCCATAACGATGCGTGACGTCCTGAATGGATACCACGGGGGACCAGGTGGCTGACACCGAAGGCGTCTGAGACGCGGAGGTTAGCATGGATTCGATCTCCGACATGTCGCAGTTAAGGAGTCTCGGGCTGCGACGTCACGTCCGCGCTTTTACCTTCCTCTACTGCTACAGGGTCCTTGGAATCGGTCACTGTCAGGTCTTTCCTCAGAAGCGGTATTGGCTGTGCGGCATCGTTCGGCTTCCCTGGGGGCACTAGGAGGTTCTGCAGCCAGTCTGGCCAGACAGCGGACTCATCCGTCTTGACATACCCAACACCTCGGACACCCGTCTTAATCCGCTCGATGTAAGAATCGACTAACTCTTCGGGAACTTGAATCTTGACGCGGAACATGAGCTTGTCACGCTCACTGCGTGTCTCGACTTGTTTGGGGGTGAACTGGGCTTCCGGGGATACAAAGCTCACATATCCGGCAGCTGCGCGGCCGGGAGCATGGTCAACCGTAAGCCGCGCATCGGCGCCGATCTTGACTTTAGCAGCCTGTTCCGAAGGAAGAAAAATCTCCATGTAGATGTCCTCCAGGTTGACCAACGTCAGTGCTTTTCCACCGGCAGCCAGGACCTCTCCCACTTCCGTTAAGCGATAGAGCACTCTTCCACGGACGGGAGATTTAAGCGTCGCGTCGTCGATGCGGGTTTGGATCGTTGCCACCTTAGCCTGGGCGACTTCGATCTCTTGCTGCAGGGTTCGCAACTTGGCCTCTTCTTCCTCAACAGCGGCCTTGGATACTTGCAGATCCGTATTGCGGCGATCGTAATCCTGCTGCGAGCCGGCGGCATCCGCGAGGAGTTTTCGAGCGCGTTCCAACTCAATCACCGCAAGTTCGACTTCACTCTTTCGCTTGACGATACTCGAATTGATGACCGCCTGGCGTTCCTGCGTGCTTGCGACATTTGCTTGGGCCTCGGCGAGCTCGGACTCTAGCGTCGCTGTGTCCAAGCGGACCAGTATCTGGTCTGGCTCAACGAGAGCGCCTTCGTCAACGAGGATTTCTTTAACCCGGAGCGGCTCCTTGGCGGCAACATCGACTAGTTTGGCCTCGATCCGACCGTTCCCAGAAGCGATCCCATCCGGCAGCGATAATTGCAGTGACTGCCAATATTGATAGCCAAAGAAGACAGCGGCCGCGCCAGCTGCCACCAGCAGGATCCGAACCAGATACTTTTGCGACATCCAATCCACTCCCGGCACAGCCGTCACGAAATGAAAAAGGGTTATTGAGATTATCAAAGCCCAGAGTTTTTGTCCATGACCAAAAGGCCGCGGGATAATCTGGAACAAAGACGGCTCTGCCATTTGGGCAAGCCTTGCGGTTTAGTGGAACCTTTGGCTAGAAGCGGTTCGATTCGATTCAATGAATCAATTAGACCGATAAATCCCGCAGTGACAATTAATCGTCTCGAATCGAATGTGTTGATCTTACGGACCTCCTCAGGCCTTCCTCGTCATGGAAGTTAGTATGGAAAAAAGATTATTGCCCGCCGCATTCGAATCGCTGAAGTCCCTCGCCTGCAGACGCCGCTACGGCCTGGAAGAAGTCTGGAAAATGTTGTGGAAGGTCGGGGTAACTACAGGATTGCTGGTAGTCGTCGCCTCTTCTGGTTGCTCGCATTACAAAGGCTGGCTTCATAACGGCTTCAAAGTCGGTCCAGACTACTGTAAACCGGCGGCACCTGTCGCGGTAAACTGGATTGACTTTAACGATCCGCGGATCATTTCCGATCAGGCTACTGATCGTGATTGGTGGAAGCTTTTCAACGATCCAGCCCTCGACACACTGGTCCAGTCAACGTATCAAGCCAACTTGCCGCTCATGGCACAGGGACAGAGGGTGCTGGAATATCGTGCCTTGCGAGCCGTTAGGGTTGGACAGCTGTTTCCTAATTCTCAGTCCATCAACGGCTCTTACAAACATCTACAGATTGGTCAAACCGGAAACCTAGCCGGTATTGCAAATCCTTTGAGGGTATTCGATTTGTGGAACATTAGCGCAGGTCTTCAATGGGAACTGGATGTATGGGGGAAATACCGGCGGGGCATTGAACAAGCAGATGCGGAAGTCGAACGGCAAGTGGAACTTTACGATGACATTCTTTCAATTGCCGTGGCGGACACCGCGAAAGCATATACGAACCTGCGCACCGCTGAGGAATTAATACGACTGGCCCGCAAGAATGCGGAAATTCAACAAGGAAGTCTTAGGCTCGCTGAGGCTCGCTTTCGAGCGGGTGCGACAGGTGAGTTGGACGTGACGCAAGCGCGATCCACGCTGCAGGAAACCGAAGCCCTGATCCCCCAATTCCAGGCAGATCTGCGCCAAGCCAACAACGAGCTCTGTATCCTGGTTGGCGTACCACCGAGTGACTTGATGCCTCAAATTGGTGAGGGTCCGATACCAGTAGCTCCGACTTCGGTAGCGATAGGGATCCCAGGGGAACTCCTGCGCCGGCGTCCGGATGTTCGGGCCGCGGAACGCGCCGTCGCCATCGCAAGCGCTGAAATCGGAGTTGCAGCGTCCGACTTGTACCCGCATTTCTCCATTGACGGTACATTTGGCTGGAATGCTTCCCAAGTGCCAAACCTGTTCACGAACCAGGCGTTTGGCGGAATTGTTGGACCGTCTTTCCGCTGGGATATCCTCAACTACGGGCGCATTGTGAACAATGTCAGTCGTTACGAAGCTTGCTTCCAAAAGGCGGCGATCGACTATCAGCAAACCGTCTTGAACGCAAACAAGGAAGTCGAAAATGCCCTGATCTCCTTCCTGAAGTCGCAGGAACGGGCGGAGCGCCTACAAGGAGCCGTGGAAGCAACCCGAAGGTCAGTCGATCTTGCGCTGCGTCAGTATCAAGAGGGCGCGATTGACTTTGAGAGAATCTTCAACCTGCAAAATGTGCTCATCCGCCAGGAAATCGACCTAGCCACGGAGCGTGCCGAAATTGGTCTTTCCTTAATTGACATTTTCCGAGCCTTACGGGGCGGTTGGCAAATCCGAATGGATATGCCACCTGAAGCAGCTCCGGTCCTGTTGCCGCCGGTGGCCAATAATCCTCCGATAGAAATCCAAGAAATCCCACTCTCACCACTCGGCCCGGATTCGAGACAGGCACAACTGATGGATTGAAACAACTTATTCCAAGAGGATAGCCGTCGCATCAACAGGTCACCATCACAGAATGAGCCGAATGAACTAGTGCTCCGTCAAGCTTAAAATTTGGGGTAACTGTGCTCGTCCGAGGGCGATGTGCCACGGTCTGGCGACCGTGGCAATCCCAAGATGGAAAGTTGACAGAGCACTAGGATCAACCGAATCCTGGGACCGAGTTCAGTCCTGGCTCTGAATTCCGTCGATGTAACCGAGCACGCCGGTCTGCAGATTTGCGGCATTGGCTTCGTCGGTATCGATATGCATTGCCAGGCGGAAGTTGGGATCCACACGAATGCGGACGTCACCGAATATCAGTTCGCGGTCGCCAGGCACGCGGACGCGGACGGTTGACTTGTCTTTAACGCCATAGCGGAGCGCGTCTGCGGGTGTCATGTGAATATGACGCAGCGCACAGATGACGCCTTGATCAAGCGTGACATTTCCGGCCGGCCCTTCCAGCGTGCAGCCGGGGGTGCCCGCAAGGTCGCCGGATTCGCGAATGGGCGGGTGGATGCCAAGTTTGAACTGCTCGGTCATGGAAATTTCAACCTGAGTCGCCTTCCGAGTCGGACCTAGCACTCGCACACGCTCGATACTGCCTTTGGGGCCGACGATCCGGAGTTGTTCCTGGCACGCAAACTGGCCAGGTTGCGAGAGGTCGCTCTGCCGGGTCAGCTGATGGCCTTGCCCGAACAACGCCTCGACATGCTCTTGGGTGAGGTGAATATGGTGCGCGGAGACTTCGATAGGAAACGGCTCGTTCCGGTGCGCTTCCCAGACACGTTTGAGGTAGGAACGACCCAGCGCTCGGAGCGTTTCGCGGGCAATCATGCGTTCTTCATCAGTCGGCACGATGAGGACTGTCACGGGGGAATCGTCGGTCGAGATGCGGCAGATTTCGTCGAAACCGCGGGCGTTGCGGTTGCGATGATCATCGAGGTGAATCCCCATGCACTGAAGACCCTGCAGAGCAAGCGAGCGGACACCGGCGCTGCCCTGCCCGATGCCGCCGGTGAAGATAAGGACATCCAGCCCACCAATCGCGGCGAGGTAAGCGCCGATGTACTTGCGGACACGGTAGCTGAAGGCCTTCAGGGCCACCAATGCCCGATGGTTCCCGTCCTCGGCAGCCTGCTCCACTTCGCGCATGTCGCTGGAAATTCCTGACAGGCCGAGCAAACCACTCCGCTGATTCAGCAGTTCGTCCAGTTGCCTGCCCGTCAGGCCTTCCTCTCGTTCCAGGTAGGCCACCACACCCGTATCCAGATCACCGCACCGAGTGCCCATGATCAGCCCTTCGCCGGGCGTGAATCCCATCGTCGTGTCCACGGAACGGCCATGGTCCACGGCACAGAGCGAAGCCCCGTTTCCGAGGTGACAACTGACGATTTCCAGTTCGTTCACCCGCCGCTTGATGTATTGCGCGGCACGGAGGCAGACATACTCGTGCGAAGCCCCATGAAAACCATAACGGCGGACACCCTTCTGCTCGTAGTACGCATAAGGCAGACCGTAGAGATACGCATAGGAGGGTAGTGTGTGATGAAAAGCCGTATCAAAAACGGCCACGTGCGGCACGGCCGGGAACACGCGACGCGCCTCTCTGACGCCGGTGATATTCACGGGATTATGCATCGGCGCAAGCGGATTTAAAGTTTCCATTTGAGCGAGGACCCCATCATCGATTACCAGCGCCTCGCTGAATTGTTCGCCGCCGTGCACCACGCGATGGCCGACCACACTGATCTCCGAGGGCTCGTGAATGACACCTGTTTCAGGGGCTATCAGCTCACGCAGCATTGCCCGGAAAGCATCTTCATATCCGCACTCCGAAAGATCGCGAACCACTTCACCCGATGGCCCGCGATGAACAAGACGCGTGCCTTGGGCACCGATGCGTTCAACCTGGCCGCGAGCCGTTTTGGATTCGTTTTCGGTGTCGAAGAAGGTGTATTTGAGCGAAGACGAGCCACAGTTGATCACGAGAATTTTCTCCGGCCGCTCCCCTTTCAGAAGGAGGCCATAGGGATCCTCGCTTTGGCGAAACGCGGCCGTTGCCTTGGCGGGATCGGCCATCATTTCTTTAAAACGATTCACAACGGTTTTCGTAAGATACTTTATAGCGCCCGGCTCAGTCAGAAAGATCGATTGGAACAGGGCGACCGGGATCCGAAGTACTTGGCAGCGTGTTTCGGCGATGAAATCGACCATGATCTTATCGCTGCTCATCAATGCCATCTCGCCAAACGTGTCACCGGCCTTCAATCGCTGGATGACTTCGCGCTGGCCACCGTCCGCAATCACCGATGCCGATAAGTCGCCTTCCAGGAGTACGCCGAGGAAGCTCGCTTCCTCGCCAAACTCGACCACGGCTTCTTTGGGTTCATAGGAGACCACATTCGCACCATTCACCAGATCGGTCAGTCGATCGTGGGATAGGAATTGAAATAGTCCCACCCTCGTTTTGAGAAAATCCAAAATCTGAGCTGGTTTCATAGTCTGTCGTAATGTTCGGACTGAATGATCGGAAGATAGAATTGCCCCTTGAAGAATGGATCCAATCCCACCGCGGCGTAGCCGCAACTAAAAAAGGCCGTAAGGGGACAGGCACATTTTTCGGCCTTCACGTACGAACTAGCGGAAAGGCCAAAACGGGCCGAAAAATGAGCCAGTCCCCGGCGGCTCCGAGACCCGCCATGCCACATCATCATAGCATCCTGTAAGATTCTATTGTATGCACTGAAGCAATCTACCAAATGACATCAAGAAGGAACTTGACGCCAAAGAGAACCAGCATCACTCCACAAATGACAAGCACGACCCGCTGGACTCGGCCGCCGAGCAATTCGGTGCCCTTGTGACTGGCCAGGGACAAAGCTTCGAGCCAGACAAGGTCGCAGAGCCAGTGGATGACGGTGAACAGGGCATATGCCCAGAGCCCGAGTTCGATGGCCTGGGTCGTTAGTGCCAGGCCGACCGTTGCCCACCAGATCAGGAAGTACGGATTGGCCCCGGTTAAAAGGATACCGATTACAAAGGGATGTCGCTGGCCAGCAAGTGGAATGGGGTCTGCCGACTGGCGGCTGGCCAAGAGCAACTGGACTCCCATCGCAAGAAGGACGGCTCCACCGGCCAGTCCGATCGCGGTTTTTACGGTCGCCGACTCGAAGAACTCGCCCGCTCCCGCCAGGATCACCAGCATCAGCGGGAACTCGACGACGGCATGGCCCAGTGCGATTGCCGCGCCAGCATGTCGCCGCCGCGCGCCGGCAGCCAGCGTCGCCGCCGTGATCGGTCCTGGCGCCAACACGCCTGAGAGTGAAATGGCCACGGCAGTGATTAAAAATGTCGTCATGCTGCGAAGCGGCCACGCATCGCTTCGTCGATGGCAGCGAACATGTTCGCGGGTGGGACGTCGTCCTGGAGGGTGATGCCGGGCTCAATGCCTCTGCGGATGGGGAATTGGAGCGCAGCGTCGAGGTCCTCTCCGTAATGGGCCTGGGCCCGCGCGCGGGCGGGAGGCGAGAATGCAAAATGATAGGGCACAGGTAAGTCGTTCTTGTGCGCCATCACTCTCCGAATCCAGTCTCGATCGATCATGCCTGCAATCACTCCCTGATCGCGTGCCGGCATAGGAGCAGGACCACTACGCCCAGAACCAGCATGATCCCTGACGTTGGCTCAGGGACGGCGGTTGGCGCGGAGGCATTGGAACCGGATCTGGTTCCAAAGTACTTTTCCCATTCATCGAAATCCGATGTACTCAGTGGATTGGGTGACTCACCGCGTTGCCAGATCAGAAAATCGGCACCATCGACATCGCCATCTTCGTCAAAGTCTGCGTACAGGTCCGCGACCGATTCGAAGGATAAGCCAACTCGGAGGTTGTCGAAGAAGGCCGGAGAACCATCCATCTGGTCCCCTCGCATTGCGACTGCCATAATTTTTCCACCACCGCGGCTCAGGATGTCCGTCAGGGCTCCGTCAATGACTGGAGTGCTCAAAACATCAACCGGATCCACCCAAAGCGTGATAACCTCATTGGCGTCGGGGCCGCTCTCCGCAGCTCCATACTCGATGCGAACCAGGACGAACTGCTCGTTGGCAGTTACTGTACCGCTTGCGATATTGATATCAACGCCGCCATTCCCCACAAAGTATTGCCCATGGATTATTCCGAACGCGAAGTCCAGCGCGCCACCGCCATCGAGATTTGTGAGGTCGAGTTCGAAGGTCATATCTCCGTTCGCCCGAGCAGGATGGATTAAGAAACTCGCATAAAAAACATCTCCATCGTCCTCGTAGAGCACATGGTCGGCCGAAGTACCCCGCGTTGCCGTGCGGGTTCCATTATCGTTGGAGGGACGGTCGTATACGGCTTTGCCGGTCCCGGCAGTAAGGTCCGCCTGAGTCCTGTTGACATAAAAGTCACTATTCGGGATGAGTGTCCAGTCACCGGTTAGCCCGAGGGCCGAACCCGCCGGATTCGCTGAGATCAATACATTGTCTTGATAGCCTGTAAAAGTTTCCTCGATGAGGAGTTCCGCCTTTAAAGGAGTACCCAGGAATAAGGCACCCAGACCGATTAGACCGACTATCATTTGGTGAAACTTCATCCGATCATCCTTTATTATCTTGTCTTGAGACGGGCACACTCGCAAATTTCAAGACAGTTCACCCTGCTTGGGTGCCTGCCATCCTGTATGCTTGCACGGACGGAGTCGCACGTCAAGCTCCGGTGGAATGGCAGGATCCATCCCAAGATGTATGGAATCGGCAAACGAAGTATCCATTCGGACAATCAACATCATCTCGCACGCCGCGGAGGCATGCCCTTTCCCGCAACAACGTAAACGATTTTTACTAGCCAAATTCGCTGGACTTTGTCAATTTGCTCCGAATCATGCGTGATCCCGCCACGCACTATTCGATGGTGCGATATTGAGTTTAATTCTTGGCCGAAGGCATGTTTCACCGTAGAGCCTATCGCAAAACTGGCTCCCCTCGCCCCGCTTGCGGGGAGAGGGGTTGGGGGTGGGCTGATAAAAACTTCAACCAAATGCCTTCTTGGAAGCACAACAGTTGTTGCACATGGAGTGATGGTTGGCAATTTGCCCCCTCC
>JAFGFZ010000265.1 GCA_016930815.1 Pirellulales bacterium
AGAATGATAAGAATTCCCTACTTTTACCGGGACTTGGGCCGTCGCGCTAGACCTATTTCAAATGAATGGATGAAATATGCGGGCTAGCGATCGACTCGCCAGTCGGCCAGGTGGACTTCGACGCTGGATCGGCCCCGGAACGTATTGATCACGGGTCGGAAGGCAATGGAGATTGGGCCGTCATGATTGGAAAGGGCCTCTGCCCAGTCACCATTTCCGAATGCGACCGCTCGGAGTTGAATCCCACGTTGGGCAAGAGTGACCGATAGATGCCTTCCCCCGCTTCCAATTCGCTTGATCTCACCATGAATCGCGACATCCGTAGTGCAGAACATGGGTTGCGCGTTGCCAGCGCCGAACGGAGCTAGACTCTCGATCTGGCCGACCATCTTTTTGGTCAATTCGGTAAATGGGGCTTCGACATCAATCTCAAGTTCTGGAGGTGCCCCCCCGTCGGGAAGCTGGCTGGCGACATATTCAGAGAACGCAAGGCGGAAGGCATCAATTTGATCCGGCTGAATTTTTAGGCCGGCGGCCGCCGCATGACCACCATAACTCTCCAGGTAATCGCGACAAGACTCAAGAGCTTCATGTAGGTTCAGACCGCCCGCACTGCGAGCGCTACCCGATCCGAGCTTCACACCGATCGGATCCAGCCCGATCATCACCACGGGTCGATTGTATTTTTCTGCCAGTCGACCCGCGACAATCCCAATAACACCTGGGTGCCAATCGTGACCGGCTAGGACAAGGGCAGGATCGTTCGCCAGGTCGAATTGTTCGTTCGCCTGCTTGTTGGCCGCGCGGTAGATGCTCCGTTCCAGGCTCTGGCGGCTCTCGTTGAGTTGGTGAATATAGTCGGCCAGGGCTGTTGCCCGTTCTTGAGATTCGGTGGTGAGCAATTCGATGGCTAATTGGGCTTGTCCAAGCCGCCCAGCCGCGTTGAGCCTCGGCGCCAGAGTGAAACCAATGTCGTCGCTATGATATTCCTGCTTCTGATCGATTTCGGTAATACGAGCCAGCTCGGCCAGACCAAGAGTTGGTTGAGCCTTGAGGCTTGTCAGACCATGCCGTACGAGGATCCGGTTCTCATCGATGAGTGGTACAACATCGGCAACTGTGCCAATGGCAGCCAGGCCAATTGCCTGCATCAGGAAGTTTCGCATCCGTTCTCCGACCCGCCGCTGACCCGTGATTTTTTGGCATAGGGCCCAAGCGATTTTGAGTGCAACGCCCGCGCCACAGAGGTGGGGAAACGCCGAGGGTTGGCCGGGGAGCCGTGGATGGACCAGAACGGATGCCCTCGGTAGCCGGGAACCCATCTCATGGTGGTCGGAAATGATCAATTCGAGGCCCGTATCACGAGCTGTTTCTGCCTCGTCCGGGCTCGCGATACCACAATCCACCGTGACAACAACCTCCGCGCCATCGGCGGCCAGTTTTCGCAAGGCGTCGTGGTTCAGGCCATATCCCTCGTCAAGTCGCGATGGCACATAATAGCCCACATTCCCGCCGATCAATCGTAGGCATAACAAAAGAATGGACGTTCCCGTCATCCCATCCGCATCGTAATCTCCATAGAGGATAATGCGGCGTTTCTTGGCAACAGCATCCGAGATTCGGGCGGCGGCTTCGGTCGTTCCCGGCAGTTCTTCTGGATCGCGAAGATCGGTCAGCTTGCAGTCAATAAACCGGCGAGCCGATTCGCGATCTACAATACCCCGCTGTAATAGCAGCTGAGCAACAATCGCTGATACACCGATGGATCTGCCCAATTCGGCAGTCCGTTCCGAGTCGAATGCGGCGATCCGCCAACGCTTAGGCATCGGCCTACTTTTTCTTCTCGACGTGCAGCGTGTGCCGGCGCAGACGGGGGCAATATTTCTTCAGACGCAATTTTTCGCCACCTGCCTTCCTGCGCAGTGTGTAGTTGTAATCGCCCGACTCCTCGCAGACGAGGAAGACCGTTTCACTTTTCTTCTTTTTTTTACCGCCTTTTCGTTTGGCCATGGTACGAGAAATCCCCGGAAATGAAGCGATGGCTGGTTGGATACACGTTTTAGCAGAATCGGTATTGTAGCGTGCTAGCCAGGATTGATGCCAGGGGGGCTGGGAAATCTATCCCAAACGGCCGATTCTGGATATCCTGGGCATCCGTTCCAGGATTCCGGTTGCCTCAGGAGACTTAGAAACCCTTTTTTCTCGAGCTTCTGATCTGTTTACCCAAGATAATAATGATATAACCGTATCCAACCATCCAGCACGTTCGATTTCCTTCCCACCCGTCCATGCATGCATTCATCCTCGACGGACAGTATCGGACCCCCACCCATCGACACGCCATTTCTCGGTATTTCGGCTACCGGTCTTCGTTCAAAATCACTTCGCGCGTTTTCCCTTCCCGACCAGTCGGCATCATCACTACCAGTCCTTGCTCCACCGGTAGATTCGCCTGATACTAGCACCTCGCCAATTCAAAGAAGGTGGCGGACCTGCTGTGAAACCGGTACACCCTGGCTCACAAGCATCGTTGTGCATGCCGTGTTTATGATCATTCTGGCCTTGTTATTCATGGGCGGATCGTGGGGTGAGGGTGGTTTATCAACGATCACATCGGGATTTTCGGATGATGCTACCGGGCTGGACTTGGAGGAAGTTTTACCATCGGATATCTCATTGCCGGAAACGAACGCGCTAATCCTCGCAGAATTGGCGCTGGATCCCACCTCAATTCCCATTTCGATTGACGTCCCTGACTGGACGCCATCATCGAACGACATCTCGGATGGTGGGTATGGTCAGCTCCCACAAAGCGGCATCGGGGGGCGCACGCAGGGGAACCGACGGCGACTTGCCCTTCTGGAAGGCGGCTCAAGGGAGAGTGAAGAGGCGGTTGAATTGGGCCTTGCATGGCTGGCTGCGCATCAGTTTCATGATGGAAGCTGGCATTTTGATTTTCGCGAAGCGCCAAATTGCCAGGGACAATGCGGAGACCACGGCTCGTTGACCTCGACGAATGCCGCAACCGGCCTCGCACTTCTATCATTTCTCGGTGCGGGTTACACGCATCGAGAGGGCCCGTATCAAGAAGTTGTCAATCGGGGATTGTACTATCTGACCAGCCGGTTGCGACCGACGCAACATGGTGGAGAATTGCGTGACGATCTAGCCTACGGAATGTACTGCCATGCGATCGCGACGCTCGCCCTATGCGAAGCGTACGCCATGACCGAGGATCCACATCTGGAACAGATCGTTCAGCGGGCCGTTGATTATATTGTGTATGCCCAACATGAAGGTGGTGGCTGGCGCTACGGCCCGCGTGAACCTGGCGATACGACAGTTACCGGCTGGCAGGTGATTACCCTCAAGAGCGCCCTGCTGGCGGAATTCCAGGTTCCGTCACCCGTTTGGCATGGAGTGGATCGGTTCCTGAATCAAGTTGGCAGCGATCGCGGGGCCTTTTACGGGTACATGCGTGCTGGCCGGGAGCCGACCAATACGGCGATCGGACTGTTATGTCGCATGATGCTTGGCTGGGATCATGACAATTCGTCACTCTACCGCGGTGTGACGTACCTGAGCCGGCACGGACCGTCCGACCACAACATGTATTTCAATTACTACGCAGCCCAGGTCATGCGTCACTATGGCGGCCGGGAATGGGATCGGTGGAACGTGCGGCTTCGCGATTTCCTCGTTGCAACCCAAGCCCGATCAGGGCACGAACGGGGCAGCTGGCAGTTCGATGAACAATATAGCCGCAATGCGGGCCGGCTTTACAATACCACGATGGCCATCATGACACTCGAAGTCTACTATCGCTATATGCCGCTCTATGGCAAGTCGGCCGTCGAATTGGTCCCCTAAGAATGGCTAAGGCCTTAGACCGACTTGTATTGGGATGCAGGAGATGTAACATTACGGCATGTTGGTGCGTGCTAGCCGAACCTATTTAAGCGAGGGATCCTTCATGAAGTACGGAATGAATCTGCTCCTTTGGACCGGAAATGTGACATCCGAGCATCTACCTCTCTGTGAAAAGTTGGCATCCATGGGCTTCGACGGTGTTGAGTTGCCCATTTTTTCACCGGATGAAACGAAATTTACCCAACTTGGAAAGCGGCTCGATGATCTTGGACTCGGCCGTACAGCAGTGACTGTCCGCAACGAGCCTGACAACCCCATTAGTAGCGATCCAGCGATCCGCGCTGCCGGAATCGCGGCAACCAAGGCTGTCCTCGACAGTTGCGCAGCTGCCGGTGTTGAAATTTTGGCCGGACCCATCCATTCTGCCCTTGGCGTCTTTAGCGGTTCGGGTCGGACCGATGAGGAATGGCTTTGGGGTGTTGAGAGTATCCGGGAAGTTGCCGAATATGCTGATCAGCTCGGAGTCACCTTGGCGATCGAGGCAGTGAACCGTTTTGAGTGCTACTTCATCAATACCATGGGTGATGCAGCCCGGTTTGCCCGCGAAGTGGACCACCCACGATGCCGGGTCATGTACGATTCGTTCCATGCCAATATTGAAGAAAAGAGGATTGGTAAGGCCATCGAATGCTGTGCGGACGTTCTTGGACATGTCCATATATCTGAAAACGATCGCAGCACACCTGGCCAAGGGAATGTCCGCTGGAACGAAACGTTCGACGCACTCCGCACGGTCGACTATGATGGGTGGCTCGTTGTCGAAGCGTTTGGTTTTGCCGTACCAGAGCTGGTTGCCGCCACAAAAATCTGGCGGCCGATGTTTGTTACCGAGGAACAACTGGCCACCGATGCCCTGCAGTTCATGAAGGAACAAGTCGCTCAGCGTTGGATGGAATAGCCCTACCATTGCAGACGGTATGTCCATCCTTCATGAGAATGGTTGAGCAAACCATTGGCTGCTTGGTCGACGAATCGCTATCCGTCGGCTGATTGGTTGAGGAGACCTGACCGCAATTTGCCGGTATCACTTTCGGCTTCTGGCCTGCACGCGAGGAGCCGTTCTTCTTTCCCATGGGAATATTGTGGTGTACCAATGAATCGAGCTTCATGGAGTGGTAGTCTGTGAGTGAATTGAACGGTTTCCAACACACTTTTCGGGCTCTTCGCCATCGAAATTTCGGCCTTTTCTTTGCGGGTCATGGGATTTCGATGGTCGGAACGTGGATGCAACAAATCGCGATCAGCTGGCTCGTCTACCGCTTGACTCACTCCGCTTTCCTCTTGGGGATGGTTGGTTTCTGCAATCAGTTCCCCGCTTTTTTATTAGCCTCTTTTGCTGGTGTTTTTGTCGACCGGTGGAACCGGCATCGGATTATACTGGCTACCCAGACTCTCTCCATGATTCAGGCGCTATTGCTGGCGGTCTTGACTTTAATGGGAATTGTGTCCGTTTGGCATGTCATCATTCTCGGTATGTTCCTGGGCGTGATCCATGCGATCGACATGCCTGCCCGCCAATCTTTCCTCGTGGATATGGTTGAAAAGAAAGAGGACTTGATCAATGCCATCGCTCTCAACTCATCCCTGGTCAACGCGGCCCGCCTGATAGGCCCCACCCTGGCTGGTCTTCTGGTCGCCAGTTTTGGCGAGGGATGGTGCTTTCTAATCAATGGTTTGAGTTTTATTGCGGTAATCGTTGCTTTATTCTTAATGAAAATCAATTCACCAAAGAAATTGGTTTCCAATGCGAATATATGGTCGGTATGGAAAGAAGGAATTCTCTACGCCTATAAATTCACTCCCATCGGGGCCATTCTTTTACTCTTAAGCCTGGTGAGCCTTGTCGGGATGTCTTACGTGGTTTTGATGCCAATCTTTGCTACCTCAATTTTTCATGGAGGGCCGCGAACCTTAGGATTCTTGGTGGGTGCCTCCGGATTAGGAGCCTTGACTGGAACTCTCTACTTGGCATCCCGAAAGAACGCCGTGGGTCTATGCCGGGTGATCGCCATCTCCGCCGGGCTTTTTGGTGTCGGTCTGATTATTTTTGGTTGTTCTGATATCCTTTGGGTATCCCTGATCATTATGTTGATGACCGGTTTTGGAATGATTGTCGAAATGGCCTCCAGCAATACGGTGCTTCAGACGATTGTGGACGATGATAAACGAGGGCGTGTGATGAGTTTATTTGCGATGGCCTTTTTTGGGATGGCGCCACTGGGGAGCCTCCTGGCGGGGATTCTGGCACATCACCTGGGGGCTCCCGCCACGGTTATGCTGGGCGGGAGTTGTTGTATTATTGGGGCCATCCTTTTCTCTAGAAAGTTGCCTGCAATTCATCAAAAGATCCACCCTATCTACGTGCGCATGGGAATTCTTTCAGATCTACCTGCGGATATATAGAGGTAAAAAATAGCGTGATGATACATCGATGGTTTTCAATCTTTTTCTTTGGGTTGACAGTCTTCCTGGCTGATTGCCATCAGCAACGAATGCTAGGGACCGTGTGTCTAATGTTTCTGACGGATTGTGCTTCGGCTGAAGAAGCAAATGATAATTTGCCCAGGACCTACCTCGTCGCGTCGATCGATGAACACGTGATTGCCGTCGATGGAGTCTTAGGGAAATCCGAATGGCCCGCAGATGGCTGGGAATCCAACCTCATCTTTCCATGGCAGCAACGGAAAGCTCCTCGCACGGAATTCTGTTCTGTAACGGATGGGAAACATCTGCTGGTCGCGTTCCGATGCGATGATGCCGATGTTGTAATTGGCGGAAGCGAGCCGGACGTTGAGTTGGCTGTGGCGGAAGGAGACCGAGTGGAGCTATTCTTCGCACGCAGCCCGGCACTGGGCGAGTACTACTGCATTGAAATAAGCCCAGCCGGGCGTGTTCTTGACTACAAAGCGTCATTTTACCGCTCGTTCGCTGATTCATGGGATTGTCCAGGGCTAGTCGTGGGGGCAAAGAGCCGGAAGGGCGGTTACGTTGTTGAGTTGGCCATTCCTCTGACAACGCTACGAGACCTGCTCGGACTTGGGGAGCTAGAAGATCATGCAATCCTCGCTGGCGTCTTTCGTGCCGAGTTCAGTCACACACACACCAACAAACCAAAAGAAGAATGGATCAGTTGGGTTCGCCCCATCGCCGAGGAACCGGATTTCCACATCCCTTCCGCGTTTGGGCGTTTTCGAATAGAAAGCGGACACATCCATCAAGAAAGGACGAATCCATGAAGCAAACCATCTCTTCAGTACTTCAGCCCGACGTGGATCGTCGTCAGTTCTTGAGGTTCGCTGGCTCGTCGGCCGTAGTTGGACTTTCGCCTGCCGTGCTTTATCGTTCGGCCACAGCCGATCAGCCAGCCAGTTCGGTCGACAGGCCCTTCTTCAAGACGCGAGGTGTTGTGCTGGTCACCAAAGATCTAAGGGAGGTAAATTGGCCCCAGATTGCCAAAGAAGCGGGGTTGAGCACGATCGGAACCCATGTCACGCCCAGCGAAGTCGCCGGATTTGTCAGAAGCGAGAAAGGGGAGCGCTTTCTCGACGAGTGCACGCAGTTGGACATTCAGGTTGAACATGAATTGCACGCGATGAAGGATTTATTGCCGCGGAACCTGTTTGACAAGAACCCCGAGATGTTCCGTATGAACAAAAACGGGGAACGTGTCGGGGATTGGAACTGCTGCGTGCATTCCAAGGAGGGTCTCGAAGTCATTTGCAGAAATGCCGTTTATTATAGCAGGATCCTGCGAGCTACGACCGGGAGGTATTTCTACTGGATCGATGACGACAGGCCGATGTGCAAATGCTCCCAATGCCGTGCCTATTCCGACAGCGACCAAGCGTTGATATTGGAGAACGCGATGATCCAAGCGCTACGCAAAGAAAATCCCAACGCGAGCCTGGCCCACTTGGCTTACCTCGGCACGCTGGCACCGCCCAAGCTAGTCAAGCCGGAACCGGGGATCTTCCTTGAATTCGCGCCCATTTGTCGATCATGGGCGCATCCCTTGGCACACACGGAAGTTGTTGGTAGGGAAACCCTATCCCATGGCGAAACTCTCGATTGTCTGGATGCCAACCTGGAAGTGTTTCCGAGAGAGACCGCCCAGGTGCTCGAATACTGGCTAGATGTCTCGCTGCACAGCGACTGGAAGCGCCCAGTCAAACGCCCTCCCTGGAATCCTGCTATCTTTCACTCTGATCTGGATACCTACGCCAAACGAGGAATCCGTCACGTAACGACTTTCGCCGCATGGATTGATGGGGATTACGTGAGAGAATTCGGCCACCCAAAGTTCGTGAAGGAATATGGGGATATCTTGCTGGCGTACGGAAGGGAAGCCGGGGAATAGACGGAATTCCAGTGTACGGCCAACCAGGTATCTGTCCATTATTTAAGTAGATTATTTTAAATCGATCAAAGAATGAACATAAGGGAACGAAGAAAACGAAGGAAGAGTTCTCTGTTACCTTCGCCTCCTTTGTTGACTTGCACTCTTCTGATAAGGATCGACAGGCAATAGACAATCAATTACGATCGCCTTGACCATTGGCCACTAGAAATCCCGTCCGACGAGGGATCGATCATCCCATCAAAGATCAGTTTCCCACGAATGCACTTCAAAGGCCAATCGCGGAAGAGAGTCGGCATAGGGGATTGCTTGATTCCGTGGCAACCTGGATGACAGATAGGGTTTCCCCTGTTTCCTTTGTACTACTCCGTTCCCCTTTTTGAAAGGCCCACGCCATGCGCCCCTTGTTTTAACGTGCCTCCAAATGGACGCACGACACGATCGGTGCTGCGATTGAAGTCCATCGAGACAAAGGACCAGGACTGCTTGATGAGTCAACGAAGTTGACCG
>JAFGFZ010000266.1 GCA_016930815.1 Pirellulales bacterium
ATCCCATTCGGATTAACCGCACTCTCTAAGGCTTCAGGGCGCCTATTTCCCCAAGGTATCATTTGACATTAATTCTAGGCAGAAATCCCAATATATGTCAAGGAATTCGAGAAAAAAATGAAGTATTTATAGAATCGAGCAGTATTTGTGGCCTCTTCTAAAAGAGATGGCAGGAAGGAAAAAGCCCGGATTTTCGCAAAAGCCGGGCTTCTAGCCCGCACATTTCTTGTGCCTTCTGCCATGCGTCGGCAAGTGTTCCTCTGGCTGCGTCTTGCGGCACAATTCATTCAATCCAGGCCGTGTTCGCGCAGTTTTTTATGGAGCGTGTTTCGATTGATTCCAAGTCGAGCGGCAGCTTTGATTTGGACGTTGTCGCAACACTGCATCACCTGAGCAATCACCTCACGCTCGACACGACCGACGATTTTATTGAAGAGCCCGTTTTCTCTGTCACTTGCCATGGAAATGCCTTGGCGGACGAGTACCTCGGCGAGACTTTCGAGGTCGACGGATGGCAGACCAATGGTTCGGGGCCGATCATATCCTGTAACGACGGCGGGCAACAGATCCGGAGTCAATTCATCGCCAGGTCCCATGACGACAGCCCGCTCGATATAATTCTGTAATTCGCGGACATTGCCGGGCCAGTGATAATTCTGCAGTGCCTGCATGGCCAATGGATTGATATAAGCCACACAACGTTCGTTGCGGGCGTTGTAGTAGTCCAGAAAATGGCTGACGAGGGCCGGGATATCATCGCGTCGATCCCGCAGGGGAGGCAGAAAAATCGGCACGACATTGAGGCGGTAATAGAGATCCTCTCGAAATCGACCCTCGGATGCTTCTTGCGGTAAATCGCGATTGCTTGCGGCGATCACGCGGGTGTCGACACGGATCGTCTGCGTATCGCCAACGCGTTCAAATTCCTGTTCTTGTAGGACGCGTAGTAATTTGACCTGGAGGTGGAGTGATGTTGAATTGATTTCGTCGAGAAAGATCGTACCGGTATGCGCGGCTTCAAAGCGACCAGTTCGATTGCTAACGGCTCCCGTAAATGCCCCACGGACGTGCCCGAAGAGTTCGCTCTCCAGCAAGTTTTCACTCAGCGCGCCACAATTCACACGAATAAACGGCTTTCGAGCCCGTCCACTCAGATCGTGTATCGCATGGGCAATCAATTCCTTGCCGGTTCCAGTTTCACCCAGCAGAAGGACGGATGCTTTGGAACGGGCTACCTGCCGGGTAAGGCGATAGACATCACGCATCGCCGGACTGGTACCGATGATCCCCGGCAGTGGTCGCGAAGGATCGGTGTCGATAGGAGCGGTGGGTGTGGTCATGGCGGCCAAATTGTCTGCTTGTTCCAGATCGTATTCGCGTTCGCAAAGCCTGAACTAGGATGCGTTCTTCTGCTCGATCGTATCCAGGATATGCCCTAACACTTTTTGAGTTTCGAGATCGGCCGTTTCACTGGCGTTGTAACGGTCATATTGGCGGAGGATTTCTTCCTGCGCAAGCTGAATCCCATGGTGAGAAACACTGTGGCGGAATGCTCCTGCAGCGGCTTGGCGTAAAGAAATTGGCGCGTATGGCTGACTCGCCAGATCCACCAATGCCTGTTGGCTTGACCTGGAACCAAAATAGCCCAGCGCGCCCGCGGCCTGTTCGGCCAGTGCTGGAGAGGCCAAAGCGCTGCGGATGGCCGCTTCTAGCCGGTTGAAATCGTAGAATGGCTGGGATTGTTCGAGAAGACGATTCAGCCATGTCAGAGCCTCGCTTGCCTGAGCAGCACGAACCTCGGTCGGCACGCGGGTTCGATCGGAAAGAGTGAGCAGCTGCTGCGAAATGGCCTGGGTAGCCGTCTGGTCTTGAGGTCGGGCAAAACGGATTGTCCAAGGATCGCCGGCTGCAATCTGATCGGCCCGCTGGAAGGTCTCCGGTCCGGCCAGTACTCCAATGGGAACACGCCGGATATGGGGGATACTGCGAAGTTGGTAGAGTACCTCGCGGATACCGGGCTCATGAATCGAGGCATCCACGAGGATGAATTCGAAATCTGATGAGGAGACTGCGGTCCGGACAACCTCGCGACCCGTTCCAGCTGGGATTGTCAGGAATCCGTCCGAGGCGAGCCATCCGGCGATTGTTTGGGCCCGTTGCCGATCAGGCATACCGACAGCGACGCGTTGCTGTTCACCCAGAAGAAAAAATTCGAGTGCCTCGGGCACATAACTTGCGCCGGAAAATGGTTCGCTTGGATTGAGTTTCATCACGGTTTTGAGGGCAGCGTAACGCAACCGGCGGTCCGCATGCTGCAAGGCGTCCACCAGGGGTGCTCTTTCCGGGGCCGAACTGTAGAGGACCTGCGCATCGCCCCGATCGCCCATCCATTCCACGGCGGCAATCGCGGCGGGCAGAAAATCCCGTTCCAGGGCCATCGATAAGACCGATTCCAACAGCGTCGTGCTTGTTTCCTCTCCCAGTTTTTTAAATGTCTCAGGAAGTGGAGCATCCAAGCCTGTGGATATCTTGGCTGCCGAAAGCTGGCAGAGCAGGTGGAGCATCTGGTTACCCGCATGGTCTGGTTGGAGGGTTACCAGATCGTCTGCAAGTTCTCCCGCCGCAAGGATCCGAGCGTCCGTCGCGGGCAATCGCTGCGGGACAGGTTTGTCCGATGCGGCGTCCCAGGTCCAGATTTCGACTAGATTTTCCGCGTCGGGGGTGGCCGGTAGTTGACCGTCCAGATAGGCCATGACAGATCGGGTTAGAATCGATTCCGCATCCTCGGGGCTTGGGATCTGCGGGATGGTTTGAAGCAGAACCTGAGTGGCCGCCTGGCGTACGTCTTCGTTTGGATCGGCCAAAGCCGGTGCGAGTAAATAGGTTGTGGCATGTCCGGGTGCCACCTGGCCCAATGCCTGAATGACTGCCCGTTTTGCCTCGGCCGATTCCACGGAGAGGGCTGCAGTCAAGGGGCCAATCGACGCCGGGCGGAGTTCCACCAACGCTGCGACGAGCCCGCTGGATCGGGCCGACGAATTGGGTTGGACGAGAGCGGCCACGAGAAACGCCGCGGCGTCTGGACCGGACTCCGCCAAATCGGCAATGGCCGCCCGGCGGACCTCGATGGCCGGATCTCCCAACTCATCGACGAGTTTTTCCAATCGTTTGGGATCGCGAAGTTCCGCCGCCAGTGCCGCCATGCAGGCATCGACGAATGAGGCTGCCTCCTTGCCAAGATCCTTGGCCCGCGCCAGCCGCATCATGCGGTGGGTTCCGAATCGCCGGGCCAGGGAGGCCTTGGTTGGGGTATCCAGTTCGGCCTGGATCAATCGTTGAAAGAAGGGTTCAGCTAATTTTGGTTCCCCTAAGTCGATCAGTAACAAGACACCTTGAAGTAGTTCTTCGGGAGTCCGGCGGTCAGCTTCGAGTACCGTCTGGATCGCCGGGCCGTATTGGGATGGATCGACGGCCGATGGAACTGGTTCGGCGAATGGATCCGATGGCTCCACGTCATCGGCCGGATCCTGTCCCACCAGAGAGGACGGCCAGATCAGCACGTTCAGCAGCACGCATAGCAGGAGTCGCATTATTTTTTTTTGATTGGAGCGCATCGGCATCATTCGCCTTTCATCATTTCTTTTCTTTCTGCCCGCCGCCGGCCAATTGACGATGCCACTGGGCAAGTTGCCCGCGGACTTGCGCCGGTCCGGTGGAACCAACACTTTGCATGGCCTCGACGGACTGCTGGACGCCGAGGATGCCCTGGACGCGTTGATCCAGTGCTGGATGGGCCGCCTGGAGCTCCGCCGGTGCAAGCTCGGCGAGCGTTTTATTCTGCCTCATTGCCGAGGCGACCAGGAGACCTACCGTATGATGCGCTGTCCGCTGCGGGACGCCCTGGCGGATCAGGTATTCCATGAGAGTTGTCGCATCAAGGTATCCCTGGTCCAGCCCTGCTTCAATCCGCTCGCGATCCAATGCAACCCCGGCGACCAAGGGTGTTGCCATTTCAAGACAAGAGACCACCGTATCGTACGAATCAAAAACGCGTTCCTTATCTTCCTGGTAGTCGCGATTGTAGGCCAATGGCAGGCCCTTCAGGAGTACAAGAAGGGCCTGCAAATTCCCAAGGACTCGGGCCGTCTTTCCACGGATCAATTCGAGCACGTCCGGATTGATCTTCTGCGGCATGATCGAAGATCCCGTGCAAAAGGCTTGCGGTAACCGGAGGAAACCGAATTCATGCGTTGACCACAGAATCCATTCCTCTGCCCAGCCGCTCAAATGTTCGGCAATCATTGCCAGGCAGAAGGCGAATTCCGAGGCGAAATCACGGTCGCTCGATGCATCGAGGCTGTTCATGGCCAAGCCGTCGAAACCGAGTTTGTTCGCAACAAAGTCACGGTCGATTGGGAGACTGGTTCCGGCCAAAGCCGCCGTGCCAAGTGGCAGCCGGTTTACCCGCCGCCGGCAGTCGGCAAGTCGCTGGCGATCGCGTTCGAACTTTTCGCAATAGGCCAGCCAGTAGTGGGCTGCCAATACGGGTTGCGCACGTCGCATATGCGTATAGCCGGGCAGCATGACATCCATATCCGGCTCACACCGATCGACAAATGCCTGCTGCAATCCGCGGAGTTGGTCGTTCAGGATATCGATCGCAGTGCGTATCCAGAGCCGGAAGTCAGTCGATACCTGATCATTCCGGCTTCGACCCGTGTGAAGCTTGCGGCCCGTATCGCCTAGTTTTTCAATCAGAGCCGCCTCGATGTTCATGTGGACGTCTTCGAACTCGGGACGAAACACAAATCGTCCCTCCGAAATTTCCCGGCCGATCGAATCCAATCCCTCAATGATCTGTTGGCACTCCGCAGATGTCAGCAACCCCACCCTGGCTAGCATCTCGGCATGCGCTATCGAACCTTGAATATCCTGTCGAGCCAGCCGGGAATCAAATCCCGTGCTATCGGTAAATGCTTCCACTCGAGGATCTGTCGCCTGACGAAAGACACCATTCCAAGGTTTACTCCCCACAGCTGGACTCCATGCTTGAAATGAGTGCAGATGGACTGATCAAAGGATAGGCAGGGTTTGATACAACATCGTTAGAGTAAATGAGTTACGGCATGCTGTCAATGGCCGATGATCTTTGTTTGCCCACGAAATGTGCATAGGCATGCGTGGCCCGATTTAATCAATTCCACTAGCCCGCATATTTCGTAAAATGGCCCATTTGTATGCACGAACACATGTCTGCTATAATAGTGAATTCGTAGCAATTCACATCACCATTCCACTGAATTGAGGTATATCTTGGGCACGAAAAAGACAGGCAAGGGCCGGAGGAAGCTCGGCCGTAAAAAACGCCGCATGCGGGCAAAGATTCGGCACCGCAAGTAATCGTTTCTCTTCCCGCATTTTTCTCCAGTGCGGATTTGGACCACGTTGATCTCTGCGGTTTTCTGTATTGGCGTCCCGCCAGCCGGCAGCGGGTGCGCGATGAATCGCTTCATCCAATCCGCAAGAGGGATCGTTTTGTTTTGGAAATGACCACAAGAACATTTATTGGATCCATGCCACGTCTCTTTGAATCTATCCAACCATGCCCGTCGTCATCCAACTTCAAGATGCTTTTAAAAGGTATGGCGCGCAGGAACTGCTCCAGGGAGCCAGCTGCACATTCGTCGATGATCAGAAGGTAGGACTCATTGGCCGAAATGGCTGTGGGAAATCAACACTCTGCCAGATCCTCCTAGGTTCCGAAGAACTCGATGCCGGTGAGATCACCCGCAGTAAAAAACTCCGGCTTGGCTACCTTAGGCAACACAATCCATTCAAGCCCGAAGAAACATTACTCGAATTCTTTCTCCGTGACAGTGGACAGCCCGAATGGAAGTGTGGTGAGGTTGCATGGAAGTTTCAATTTCCGGATGCCATGCTAAGCCAACCGGTCGGCACGTTATCAGGTGGTTGGCAGACCCGCGCAAAACTGGCAGCCCTGCTATTGCACGATCCGAATCTTTTGATTTTGGATGAACCGACAAACTTTCTCGACTTGCGGACGCAGTTGCTTCTGGAAAAGTTCCTTCAGGAGTTTCGTGGCGGGTGTCTCATTGTGTCGCATGATCGCTCCTTCTTAAAAAAGACTTGCACGCATACCCTGGAACTTTCCCGCGGCAAGTTGATGATGTTTCCTGGAAATGTCGATGCCTATCTGGCCAATCTTAACGAGCGCCGCGAACACGAACGCCGAGTGAATGCCACCATGCTTGCCAAGCGCCGCCAACTCGAAACATTCATCGCGAAAAACCGGGCGAATATCAGTACGGCAAGCCAGGCGCGGAGTAAAGCCAAGCAGCTCGAACGACTCACATTACGGACGATCGAAGGGCCGGAATCCATGGTCCGATTCCAGTTTCCAGATGTCGAACCGCGCAAGGGTTCGGCCTTGCGAACTGAGGCGTTGGTCCTTGGGTATCCCGATTTGACCGTCGCGCGGGATGTGTTTGTCGATATTGAGCATGGCGCACGGGTGGGTGTTGTGGGTGACAATGGGCAAGGGAAAACGACATTTCTGCGAACGATCTGCGGTTCACTCAAGCCGCTTGGCGGTACGTTGCATTGGGGATTCGGTTGCCAGATCGGTGTCTATGCCCAACATGTTTACGGCACACTCGGCGGCAAAAAAACAGTTCAGGAATATCTTGAGTACCAGGCCGCACCCAACACGACCCAGCAACAAGTCAAAGATGTCGCCGGCAGCTTTCTGTTCAGTGGGGACATGATCGAAAAACGAATCCATGTCCTCAGCGGTGGGGAACGGGCACGGCTCGTACTGGCTGGACTTTTGCTTAAACAACACAATGTACTTGTCCTCGACGAGCCCGGGAACCACCTCGATGTTGAAACAGTCGAGGCCTTGGCCGACGCGCTGAAACGGTACCAGGGAACGGTCGTTTTCACGAGTCACGACCGGCATTTCATGCATCGGGTCGCAACGCATGTCATTGAGGTTCATGACGGGAGAGTCGCCAGTTATCCGGCCAGTTATGATGATTATGTCTATCGCGTGCAGAAAGAGATTCAAATCGGGATGCGTGACGCGATCCGACAGCCCGCCCGGCCACCGGAGCCAACATCGGTTGCTTGCAACAAGGCCCGCGCGAAAGCCGACCGGTTGGCCCAGAAAAAGATCGCTGCCATTGAACGCAAAATCGCCCGGCTCTCGGACGAAAGGCAGGTCGTCCACGAACAATTACTGGCCACGACCAATGCCTCCGAAGCCCAGCGTCTCCATCAACAGTTGATCCAATTCGCCGCCGAAATCGATGCCCTGGAAGCAACGTGGTTCGAATTACAGGAAGAGGCCGAGTGAGTGCCAACGTGGCTGTCCATTTTGAACAGGCAATTGAGTGAGTTGCCAACGTATCCGTCAGGCTGCCTTCCGCCATTTCGGGGGATTCGCGGCCGCCAGGATTTCTTCGATGGTCATTGGATCCCATGACACGATACCCTCGTGGAGCCGCTCACGAAGAACAAGTGACCTGGGATGGAGCATCCGTGGGATAAAAGACCACGCACTCCCCATGTCGGCATCCGTGATGTCGGAGTTAAGCAAAAGCAGATCGGTCCGGAGCAACGAATTTGCGTTGGCGGATAGCGTTGAGCCGGCCGCACCGGGAAGAAGTCGGACTTGAGCCCCGGTTGGGGCGAGGCTGCGATAGGCCTCGATCAGCGATAGAACCTCCTGCCCACCGGCCCGAGCCTCGAAAAGATCGATTCCCGTGTAACAGACCTTCTCCTGGGAAACGAATCGCTGGGCCACTTGAATCAACCGTCTAGCCCGGAGGATTTGCTGGAGTCCCACCTCGACGATCCGGACCGAACGTTGGCGTTTCACTTGGCGATAGAGCCCGCGATCGGATTTTGGTTTTGCCAGGTAGGCAAGATAGGCATATTTCAGTCGGCTGACACGAGACAAGTTGGTTCCCTCATCCATTTGGGCAAAGCCCTTCGCACAAAAAGGGTGAAAAAGAGGCACTTGGCGGATCCGTGGAACGGGCAGAGAAACAGAGGAAATCAGGGTCATTCGTACGGCACAGATCGGCAGCCAGGCTCACTTTTATTCAATCGGCCATCGAAGGTCCCGGAATGGAGCCGAACTGAGTACGACTCCACGAGCTTCTTTTGAACAGGCCTTCTCAACTTCGATATTCGCACGCCATCGACTATAGTCAGAAGAGAATGAAAAAATCTCGATGACTCAAGAAATCAGGATCCTTCCCCGCGTGCCCGGCTTGCCACCTTCCCGATTCTTTCCGCCTGCCTGGACGGCTGATGCCAATGGTCTCATCGGCTTTGGAGGCAAATTATCGCCGGAATGGCTTTTCGATGCCTATCAACATGGCATCTTCCCGTGGCCTATCTGGGGTGATCAAGATCCGATGGCTTGGTGGTCACTCGATCCGCGAGCGATCATCCAATTCGATCAGTTCCATGTCTCCCGCCGTATGAGAAGGACAATTCGGTCGCGGAAATTCGAGATCACATTCAACCGGGATTTTCGTGGAGTGATCCATGGTTGTGCCACCAGTCCAGGTCGCCTCGGATCGACCTGGCTCACAGGGTCCATGATCGCGGCCTACATCCGTTTCCACGTTCTAGGGCATGCGTATAGTGTCGAGGCGTGGTTGGATAGCCAATTGGCGGGTGGCGTTTATGGAGTGGCTCTTGGTGGACTATTCGCGGCCGAATCGATGTTCTACCGGGTCCGGGATGCGTCCAAAGTCGCGCTCGTCGAACTGGTTGCCCATCTTAGCAAACAAGGTTATGTCTTGATCGATATTCAGCAGTTGACCAAACTCACGGCCAGCCTGGGTGCCATTGAAATTCCCCGCGATGAGTACCTGGAACGTCTTGCCGAGGCCATTGGAAAACCCGTCTCTTTTGGTTTTGAATCTGGGATGTCCGGAGAATCGCCATTTCTACTAGCGTGATCGAATTTCTGTTACAATGGCATCGAGTGTGTAACATTGGCGGATCCTTGATTGATCCGATTCCAGATCCATCCGAAGATTCAGCAGGTTATTCTTTCTAGGAGGTTCTCATGCCGCGGCCGGTTTGCGTTCGTTTTTCTTCGGTAGTTGTTCTCTTCATTGGATCCCTGGTGCTCGGCCGGTGGGTTTCCAACGGTTCGATTTTTGCCGAGGACCCACCCGTGGCGAAAGTAGCCGGTTCGACTGGCGATTTGGAACCAAAAAACGATCCGACACTTCGATCCCCGGTGGAATGGTTGCTGGATCCAGTCAAAATCCCAGAATCGGAAGCCAAGACAGAGGCCGAGATGAAAAAGTACAACGAAAAAATCCCTGGCACGGATGTTGCATTTGATATGCTTCCTATACCCGGTGGAGTATTTCAAATGGGGAGCCCCGAGAGCGAAGCGAATCGATCGGAATGCGAGGGTCCACAACGGAAGGCTACGGTGGGTCCACTCTGGATGGGCAAATGCGAGGTGACTTGGGATGAATATGAATTATGGGGTATTGGACTGGATATGCAGTTTCGGAAAATCACGAATG
>JAFGFZ010000267.1 GCA_016930815.1 Pirellulales bacterium
GGGTGGATTCCCAATCCCTTCCGGACCTTGATTCATGACATTAAAAGTCCGTACAACGCTGATCTTTCCGAGGAGACCGGATTGGACCAGCTCGACAACTCGCCGATAGTTTTCGCCCGCGTGGATCTGGGTTCCGATCTGGCAGATGATGTTGTGCTTCTTGACTGCCCGCTTGACGGCCAGACTTTCTGAAAGATGCCGGGTCATGGGTTTCTGCAAGTAGATATCTTTCCCAGCCTCGCACGCATCAACCGCCTGCAGGCAATGCCAGTGTGGCGGAGTGGCAATGATCACAGCGTCGATATCATGCCGGCTGAGCATTTCGCGATAGTCATGATATGGTTTCGCGCTTGGGTATTGATTCAAGACAGCATCACGGCGGCTTTTCCAGATATCACAAGCGCCGGTCACCGCAACATCCGCGTGTTGCGCGCAGTTAGTCAAGTTGCCTCGACCCATTCCCCCGCAACCAATCAGACCAATTTGAATCCGGTCATTGGCACTGGGCTTGACGTCGGAACCCAGAGCGGACGCGGAAATCACATACGGCGCGGCAACGGCTGAAGTGGCGGTTGCCTTGAGAAACTGGCGGCGAGATCGCCTCATAGGATGGGACATGATCAGGTTCCTTTCACAGGGCGCACGGCAGACGAGGGAGGACTTTTGCATCCGGTAATATATCAAATGACGCTGGAGAAAACTGCTACCTTTTTGGGATCCGCTTATGCAGACGATTACGAAAAGACTGTTCCATGGCCCGATCCGTGAATATTCCAGAGGATTTACCGTTTTTGTATACTGGGTCGCCGGATGCGTGGATTTGGAAGGAACCTCACCATCCCTGGTAGAATCAGGCCAATTTCGATGTAATCCGGGTTGCCTGGGGCCCTCAAGATCATCAGAATTGATCCAATCCGCCCTCTCGGATTCTGGGAGTGGCAAGAGGTCGCAGTTTGACGGTTTTTGGAAGCCCAGCTAGATTTATTGAGTGGCCGTTCATGGAGCAACGGCGATCTGGAGAGTAAGTGGGGATTCAGCTGGTAATGTATCTTGAAACGATCATTGTATCCGGATTACCGCGGTCGGGTACGTCGATGATGATGCAGATGCTCGAAGCGGGTGGTATTGAGCTTCTCACCGATGGTGTTCGCGGGGCCGATGAGGACAATATCCGTGGCTATTATGAGCTGGAGGCGGTCAAGCATACGCGAGCCGACAGTTCATGGCTTCATAAATCCGCTGGGAAGGCGGTCAAGGTCATCCACATCTTACTTCCAGACCTGCCGGTCAATCGTCGTTACCGGGTGATCTTGATGCGCCGTTCCTTCGAGGGGATTCTGGCCTCCCAGGCCGCGATGCTCGAGCGGAGCGGCCGCGAAGGGTCGTCGCTCCCGCCCGATCGGCTCGCCAAGGCGCTCGAACGCCAAATGCATAATACACGCTCATTCCTCGAAGATCATTCCTCGTTTGAATTTATCGAAGTCGAATACGAAGAAGTGATTGCCGATCCCGTTGGGCAAGCGGAACAAATCAATCAGTTCCTTGGTGGCGGTCTCGATGTCCAATCCATGGCCGCGGTCGTGGACCCCTCGCTTTGCCGCCACTAATCCATGCTTTCCCCCATTTGTTATTATTCGCTTTGAGGCTCTGTTTCAATGGAAACCTGCGAATAAAACCTACGACATCCCGAAGCTAGCAGTTCTTTGCATGCACAACATGTTGTATGGTACAAGCTCCGTTGTCCATTGAATCACAGCCTATCCGCGAACATGCCTATTTCCTTCTGCCATGCTTCCTTCCTGGATCCCAGTTTGGCCGGATATCTCAATCCTGGGATATATCGGGCCTGGAGCGGGTATCGCAATTGCTGGTTCGTTCTTGGCCATTTTCATTGCGTTGGTCTCGGCGATCGTGGCCCTCTTTACCTGGCCTTTCCGAGCCTTCTTTCGGATCTTGAGGAGCCGGAAAGCGATGGCCAATGCCCGCGTTGGACGGGTTGTTGTACTCGGCTTGGACGGGCTTGATCCGGATCTGACGGACCAATATCTCCATGCGGGCTTGCTTCCCAACCTGGCCAAAATGCGAAAAGAGGGAAGTTACCGGCGTCTTGGAACCACGTATCCACCGCTTTCACCGGTGGCTTGGTCGAGTTTTACAACGGGCACAAACCCTGGCAAACACAACATATTCGACTTTCTATCCCGGAATCCATCGACGTACGGGCCGGCCGTGACCTCGGTAAAAATAGGCCCACCACGTCGGATTCTTTCCTTGGGCCCGTATCGTATTCCTCTGGGGCGTCCGGAGATTCGCGGCTTACGAAAAAGCAAGCCTTTCTGGTGTGTCCTTGGCGAATCAGGGATTCATAGCACGATACTCCGCGTACCGATCACTTTCCCCTGCGACCGTTTTTCCGGCCTGCAGCTGGCTGCCATGTGCGTGCCCGATCTCCTGGGCACCCAGGGAACATTCACCCTCTACACCGAACAAGCATCCTCGAACGCGCCCACGCAAGATGAAGAACGCAGCGGCAAGCGAATTCAAGTCCAGCGGCAAAACGGCCTGATCCAGTCGCATCTTGAAGGGCCAGCCAACTCGATTCGAAAAAACGGAGAAACACTCCGATTGCCATTTTCGATCAAAGCCGGGCCGAAAAAGACGGCCACACTCCGCATTGGATCCGAACGCGTTCTACTGACCGAAGGCCAATACAGCGATTGGGTTCGTTTTGCATTCACGATGGCGCCTTGTCTCAAACTCCATGGTATTTGCCGCTTTTTCCTGAAGCAAATGAATCCAAGTTTCGAAATGTACTGCACTCCGCTCCAGATCGATCCGGCAAAACCGGCCATGCCGATCTCACATCCGCGCGTTTATTCCACGTACCTTGCCTGCCACCAGGGACCGTTCGCCACGTTGGGTCTGGCCGAAGATACCGCCGCTCTGTCCGAAGGCGTCTTGGAGGAAGAGGTGTTTCTAGCGGATGTGTATCAGATCCACAACGAGCGAAAAGCGATGTTTTTTGATGCGATCGATCATGTCCGGCATGGCCTGGTCGTTTGTGTCTTCGATGCTCCGGACCGGATCCAACATATGTTCTGGCGTTTTATGGATCCAGACCACCCCGCTTGTAAAATACAAGATGGCCCGCATTCCGAAACGATCCGGGATATGTATGTTGCCATGGATCGACTGGTTGGAGAAACCATCGAGAAAATCGGGGACGAGACGGCACTGATCGTGATGAGCGATCATGGATTCAAGCCGTTTCGTTGCGGAGTCGATTTGAATCGATGGCTTTTGGAGAATGGTTATCTTTACTTAAAAAACGGCGCCACGTTTTCGGATCTCGCTTATTTTGGCGATGTGGATTGGCAAAAGACCCAGGCCTATGCACTTGGGCTTGCGGGAATTTTTATTAACGAGAAGGGGCGGGAGGCTCATGGGATAATTTCGCCCGGTCCAGAAAAGGAGCAGCTGGTGACGAAATTGGCCAACGCCTTGACGGGGCTGGTTGACCACAAGCAGAATGAGATTGCGATCCGCGAAGCAGTCCCGCGCGACAAAGTGTATACCGGTCCCTATATCGCAAATGCACCGGATATCATTATTGGATATGGCGTTGGATACCGTGTTTCCTGGCAATCCGCCGTTGGGAAAACGGGCGAATGTGTCTTTTCCGAGAACACAAAAGCGTGGAGTGGCGATCATTGCATCCATCCGGATCTGGTACCCGGAATCCTGTTCACCAATTGGGAATTGAATGGCGATCCGGCTCGAATCATCGACCTGGCACCGACCGTGCTCGATCTGTTGGGTCTTGATCCCCCCGCCTACATGGATGGAAAATCTTTAATCGAATTGGAATAATCCGATGTTTGCTTCCATCAAAGTGAAAATCGACAAAGCCTTGTATTATCGCCTGGCCAACGTCGCAAAGATCGGTGGTTACTCGAGTACGGATGAATTGATCACGCATATTCTCGAGAAAGAAATTTCCCGATTTGACGAGGCGGAGGATGATGCGGAAGTGAGGAAGCAGTTGCGCGGACTGGGTTATATCGAATAGCAATTGGATGCACGCATGAATAGAACGATTGATGTCATCGTGGCGGGGCATATCTGCCTTGATCTGACGCCGGTCTTTCCGGAAACCGGTTCAAGAACAATACAAGAAATTCTTCAGCCTGGCAGACTGGTTAACATCGATGGCGCGGAAATATCCTTGGGTGGGCCCGTTTCGAATACAGGGTTGGCGATCCATAGGTTCGGCTTAACCATGGCGGCATGCGCCGGCATCGGCGACGATCCACTCGGCATGTTGCTCCTGGACCAATTGGACCGCTATGCGCCCGGCAGTGCGATCCTTCCGGCGCCGGACGAGGCGACATCGTTTACGATCGTCTTGGCGCCTCCCGGTATCGACCGGATCTTTATCCATTGTCCTGGAAAGAATGACACATTCTCTATCGATGACATCGATATCGCGACAATTGGCCGGGCTCGGCTATTTCATCTCGGATATCCGCCGCTGTTGCGTCGCATGTATGAAAATGAGGGGCAGCAGTTGGAACGTATTTTTGCGCTGGCCAAAGAAGAAGGAGCCACGACGTCTCTGGACATGTCACTTCCCGATCCCAATTCGCCCTCGGGCCAAGCTCCGTGGCCAGCGATTCTTACGCGCGTGCTACCGTATGTGGATATCTTTCTTCCGAGCCTGGATGAAATCTATTTCATGCTCGACAAAAAAAAGTACCTCGAGTTGAAAGCGAACCATCCGGAAACGGACCTGGTGGATTGCATTTCGATTGCCGATTTCCGCCGATTGGCCGATCAAGTGTTGGCCATGGGTGCGGGAATGTGCGTGATCAAAGCGGGGCGGCGGGGATTCTATCTGCGTGTGGGGCGTGCGGATCGGCTGGACCGGTTTGGATGCGAAGCGCGGGCCGATATCGCCTCCTGGGAAAACCAGGAGCTCTGGGCACCATCCTATCGTGTTCCGAAAATCGCCTCGGCTACCGGCAGCGGCGACTCGTCCATCGCAGGATTCCTGACGGCGTTTCTGAGGGGCTTCCAGCCAGGGCGATGTACCCGGCTTGCCTGCGCAGCCGGTTATTATAACATGCATGCCCTTGATTCGCTGAGTGGCCTGCCCGATTGGAAGACGCTCGAATCATTTATCGATGGCAATCCGCCAGTTGAAGATCCGCTTCTGGATGATGCAATATTTGAGTACGATCATACCCAGCGAGTTTTTCGCGCAAAGGTACACGAAGGAGTCAAGAGATGAACTATTGGCAATCTGGTCTGGCGGGAATTGTCTTCGGCTTGTTTGCAATGGGCTTTTCCTGCCCATCCGCCTCGGCGGACGACACATCCCAGCCGGAAGATCCATCTCGATCGGCGAAGCAGCAGGCTTGCCAAATGAACAAGAGCATCCAAGTTACCATGAACTATCTTCTCTACTTACCCGAAGACTATTCCTCGCGCGAAGCCTGGCCATTGATTCTATTTCTCCATGGTGCGGGAGAGCGGGGTGATAACCTTGATCTGGTCAAGAAGCACGGCCCGCCGAAACTGATCGAAGCCGGCAAGGAATTTCCATTCATTGTGGTCTCTCCACAATGCCCCAAAGGCCGTTGGTGGCAGCCATTTGAATTGGCGGCAGTGATCGACGAAATCGTCGCCACGTACCATGTGGACCAGGACCAAATCTATGTGACCGGCCTCAGCATGGGCGGATTTGGCACATGGGCTTTGGCAGCCTATCAACCGGATCGTTTCGCCGCGATCGTGCCAATCTGCGGTGGCGGCGAACCCGCAATGACACGGCTGTACGCCTCGGTCCCGGCATGGGTGTTCCACGGCGCAAAGGATAATGTCGTGCCACTCGAACGGTCTGAGGCCATGGTGGAAGCCCTCAGGAAGGCCGGCGGTAATGTAAAATTCACTGTCGATCCGGAAGCGTATCACGATTCGTGGACCACCGCCTACGACAATCCTGATCTCTACACGTGGCTGTTAGAACAGAAACGGTGAACTGATAGGATGACGTCGCATCGATAGGATGCCATCGAGTCCCCGGTTCTCTTGGCGTGGTCGATTCGTTGAAGCGGTCATGGTTTTTTTGAGGTGGTTTTCGTGGAAATTCAAGATCGTGATCAAATCCTGACGTCGATGCGAGGATATCAAGTTCCTTGTATTCTTGCTGCCGCGGTGGAGTTGGATGTCTTTGAAGCCCTCGCACGATCACCGCTAACCGCAGAACAAATGTCCGGGCGGATCCAGTGTGATCTCCGTGCAACGGCTACTTTACTCGACGCCCTGGCAGGGCTTGGATTGCTTGCCAAGGGTGGCACGCGGTACACGCTACCCCGGGCAATTCAACCGTTCGTAATCGAATCCTCCACGGAATCCGTGGTTCCCATGCTGCGTCATCAGGCAAACTGCCTCCGCCGTTGGGCTCGTCTGCCATGGACGGTACGAACTGGACGCGCGGCCGATTCGGAACCAAGCATTCGTGGAGAGGCATCGGATCAAGCCGCGTTCATCGGAGCGATGGATGTTGTTTCCCGAGTGGTGGCGGATGATTTGATTCGGGAAATCAATCCGGGCGGATTTCAGTGCATCCTCGATCTTGGCGGTGGTCCCGCGACGTGGACGCTGGCCTGGCTTCGTTCAGAACCCAAATCCCGCGCGATCCTTTTTGATCTGCCCCATGTGATCCCTATGACGCGGGAGAGAATTGCGGGAACTGAATTTTGTGAACGTATCTCGCTGGTTCCGGGCGATTTTTATGCGGATCCGCTCCCAAGAGGTGCCGATCTGGTCTGGCTTAGCGCGATTATTCACCAGAATTCCCGAGCTGAAAACCGATCCCTCTACCAAAAGGTAGCCAACACGCTCGATCACGGAGGTTGGATATACATTCGGGATATCGTGATGGGGCCTTCTCGGACCGAACCGGTGGCTGGCACGCTGTTTGCCATCAATATGCTCGTCGCGACGGCTGGCGGAACTTGCTACACATTTGACGAAATCCAAGACGATTTGGCATCCGCCGGTTTCACGGGCACAGAACTCGTTCGCCGCGATGATGGCATGCATTCCATTGTCCGGGCCCGCCTCGGGTGATCCGTTGTGTCACGAGAGTTCATCGAATTCGGGGATCGGGCCTGTGCGAGGCTCCTTGAC
Organism: Pirellulales bacterium; assembly: GCA_016930815.1. GTDB lineage: Bacteria > Planctomycetota > Planctomycetia > Pirellulales > Lacipirellulaceae > JAFGFZ01. Next base: position 7,195 of record JAFGFZ010000267.1, read on the forward strand.
AAATGAAAATTTGTATTAGAGGCTTACGGGCAACTTGGCTCCTGAGGAAATAGGACCTTCGGCCAAACCAAGCGGAACGTCCCCCAATTCCCGGACCGCCACCGCAGGCCACGGTGAAAAAGGCCTTCGGCCAAGAATTGATCTGCCATACTGGTAATACGAGCGAACTGCCATGCATCGAGGTGTGCTATGAAAATGTTTAAGTGGTGTCTGTTTGGTACATTTCTTCTGCCATTTCAGCTCAACCTCGCGGGGGCTCAGGAAGGCTTAACACCCAGATACCTCCGTACGGAATACCGCGTCAATCCGGTAGGAATCGATACGGTCCAACCCAGGTTGAGTTGGTTTGTCGAATCGCCGGAACGCGGTCAGAGTCAAACCGCCTATCGTATTGTTGTCGCGGATGATCTTGAGCATCTGAAATCGGATGCAGGGCCTTTCCTGTGGGATTCCGGCAAGATTGAAAGCGACGAAACAACGGCCGTTTTCTATGATGGCCAACCACTCGAATCCCGGATGCTCTGTTTCTGGAGAGTCATGGTATGGGATCGGCATGGAAAGGCCAGCTCCTGGAGTGAACCGGCCGAATGGGCGATGGGCCTCTTGGAAAAATCCGATTGGCATGCCCAATGGATTGGCTATGACCAGCCGGTTCTTCAGCAGTCCAAGAGCCCCGGTTCCCATCCTATCGAACAGGCCAAATGGATCTGGTATCCCGAGGACGATCCGGCCCAGAAGGCTCCGCTGGGAACCCGGTACTTCCGGCGGATGATCACGATCCCGGATGGGAAGCGGATTCTGGATGCCACGTTTGTTTTTGCGGTCGATAACGAATGTGATCTTTTTGTGAATGGCAAACACATTGTCCATCGATCTGGATTTGATAGTGCTTGGCAGGACTCGATTGCACCTTATATTCAGCCGGGGCTCAATGTCATTGCCATCGCCGCGACGAATGTGGGGGATGCACCCAATCCAGCCGGGTTCCTAGCGGCCATTCATATTAAACTGGATGGTGCCGGACCGATTGTCGTTCGTTCGGACGCATCCTGGAAAACGGCATCGCAAGTCCCCAATTCGTGGGCAACCATCGAGTTGGATGACACCGATTGGCATCCTGCCCAAGAACTCGGCGAGAACGGATCCAAGCCATGGAAAAAGGTCAGTGCGATGGAATTGCGATTACCACCGCCCCGGTATCTGCGGCAAGAATTTTCGCTCAACAAACCGGTTCGCCGAGCGCTGTTGTTCGGTACCGCCCTCGGTATTTACGAACTGTACCTGAACGGAAACCGTGTCGGCCAGGATTATCTGACACCTGGCTGGACCGATTATCGAAAACGGGTTTATTACCAGGCTTATGACGTGACCGACCAATTGCATCAGGGGTCCAACGTTGTCGGTGGGATCTTGGCGGATGGCTGGTACGCGGGGTACTATGGCTGGCAAGGCAAGCGAGATTACTACGGCGATCGGATTCGTCTTCGCGCTCAGTTGGAGGTGGAATTCGAAGACGGCACGACGCAGATTGTCGCCACCGGCCCGCAATGGCGGGCGGCCACTGGAGCCCTCTGGGAAGCCGATCTGCTCATGGGCGAACGGTACGATGCCCGTTTCGATCCAGTGGGCTGGGACCAGCCCAATTTCGATGCGTCCACGTGGCAGCCGGTCGATATCACCGATGCGATATCGCCATTGGTCCAGGCCCATCCTGGGGAACCGGTCCGTAGCTTGGAACCCATTCGGCCCATTGAGATCACCGAACCGGAACCGGGTCATTATGTCGTCAACCTGGGCCAGAATTTCGCCGGGGTTGTCCGGATCCGAGCACGGGGTGAAGCAGGGCGATTGATCCGGATCCGCCATGCCGAACGCCTTCAACCGGACGGCACGCTCTATACAACAAACCTCCGTGGTGCCCGGGCCACGGATGTGTACATTTGCCGCGGTGACGAAAACGGTCGCTGGTGGCAGCCCCGTTTTACTTTCCACGGTTTCCAGTATATCGAAATCACGGGTTATCCGGCCAGGCCGACCATCGATGATATTCTCGGAATCCCACTGACAAGCAATACGCCGATCGTTGGCCATTTTGAGTGCTCCGATCCGATGATCAACCAGCTCCTGAGCAATATCTATTGGACTCAAGCGGCGAACTTCATCGATATCCCAACCGACTGCCCGCAGCGCGACGAACGGCTCGGTTGGACTGGTGATGCCCAGATCTACGTGCGTACTGCAAGCCTGATCGCGGATATCCAGTCGTTCTTCACGAAGTGGCTTATTGACCTCGACGACGCCCAGCGCGACGACGGTCAATACCCGAAAGTCGCTCCGTTACTCCCGGAAGATTTCCTGCCAGACGGTGGGCCAGCGTGGGCCGATGCGGGCGTGATTTGCCCCTGGAATATCTACGAAGTGTACGGCGATCGAAATCTGCTGGAGACGCATTACGGCGGGATGACCCGGTTCATTGAGTTCTGTGAAAAACGCTCGACTCCAGACCTGTTGCCGCCAAAGACGTTCCACTGTTTCGGTGATTGGTTGAATATCGACGACAACACCCCGAACGAAGTCATCTACATGGCCTATTTCGCGCACAGCACCGAGCTGGTTCGCTGCGCCGCGCTGGCCTTGGGAAAAGAGGGTGATGCCCAGAAGTATCAGGCGCTGGGCGAACGAATCCAAGCCGCTTTCCAAAAGGCCTATGTCCAAGCCGATGGTCGAATCCATGGGGACACTCAAACGGCTTATGTTCTTGCGATTGCATTCCATCTCGTCGATGGGGCCGCCAGAGACGCCGCGGCCCAGCGACTGGTGGAACTGATCGAAGGCCGAGACTGGCACCTCTCGACCGGCTTCATTGGAACGAAGGACCTGATGCTAGTCCTCAGTCAAATTGGCCGCGATGATGTGGCATATCGGCTCCTCCATAACAAAACATTTCCATCCTGGGGTTTCTCGATTCAACATGGCGCGACAAGTATCTGGGAACGATGGGATGGATGGACTCCGGAGAAGGGATTCAATAATCCCGGTATGAATTCGTTCGCCCACTATTCATTCGGAGCCGTTGCGCAGTGGATCTTCGAGACAATTGGGGGCATTCGGACCAAGGGACCGGGTTTTAAGGAAATTGTCATCCAACCCAAACCGGGCGGGGAACTGACTTGGGCCAAGGCCCGTTACCGATCGATCCGGGGCCACATCGTATCGGAATGGAAAACGGCCAACGAGCAACTGACCCTCGATGTGGTGATCCCGGCCAACACGACGGCAGAAGTCCACGTCCCCGCAAAACCGGGCTCCACCATCACCGAAAGCGGCCAGCCAGCAGCCGAGTCGCCTGGCGTTGAACTTCTTCGATCCGACAACAAAGCTGCCGTATTTCGTCTCCAGTCAGGCAGCTATTCGTTTGAGGTTCGGCCCTGATTCAAAACGATTCCTATGGTGCCAGCAAAACCATCGACACCTTCCATTTCCCACATCGAGGTCATCATGGAAGCAATCCGACGGACTACGCGGCGGCGATTTCTAAAACAAAGTTCCTCGCTCGCAGCTACGGCGCTTGCTATGCCGTATTATGTTCCCGCGAAAGTGCTTGGCGGAACCAATGGTCCTGGCGCCAATGACAAAATAGGCATCGGATTCATCGGGGTTGGAGGCCGCGCGCGGCAACTGATCGATCATCTGCCCGCAGAAGGTCAAATTCTCGCGATCTGTGACGTTTATCTGCAGCGAGCCCATGAGACAAACCAACTCAAAAACGCGCATTGGCCAATTTACCAAGACTACCGCAAGATGCTCGACGAGGAGAAGCTCGATGCGGTTGTGGTTGCCACGCCCGATCATGGTCGAGTTTTACCATGCATCCGTGCCTGCCAAGCTGGACTCGATATCTATGCCGAGAAACCACTGACCCTGACGATCTCGGAAGGTCGCGTCCTCGTGAATGCCGTGCGGAAATACAATCGCGTATTTCAAGTTGGTAGCCAGCAACGAACCATGGAGATGAATCGATTCGCCTGCGAATTGGTCCGATCTGGCGGGATTGGGCGGATTAAATCAGTCGAGGGCCTCGCCTACACCGGCCCAAGCCGTTATACCGGACTCCCCGAAGAACCAATCCCGGAAGGTGACGACTGGGACCATTGGCAATCTCAAACCGAAGCCCGTCCGTTCAACTCGAACTTGCAGTTCGGATGGATGCAATGGCGAAGCTATTCGGGTGGCGAGATGACCAACTGGGGCGCGCACGGAGTCGATCAGATCCAGTGGGCGCTTGGGATGAGCCATACGGGCCCAACGGAAATCTGGCCGACATCGCCCGGCCCGCATGGCACAATACGGATGCGATACAAGAACGGTATTGTGGTTCGATACGAGCTTCAGCATGGCCCGGAAGGAGGGGGAATTTTTGTGGGTGAAGATTGCAAGATCGAAATCAACCGCAACAAATTCACGACGAATCCAAAAGATTTCGTCCAGAATCCACCCGATCCCGCGGAAGCTCAATCTTGGGAAGGGCCTGGCTGGATCGCGCGGCCCCACCTGCAAAACTGGCTCGACTGTATCAAAACTCGAAATCTACCCAATGCGGATGTCGAAATTGGCCACCGCTCGATTTCAGTCTGCCACCTCGCAAACATCGCTCGCGAAATCGGTCGTAAACTAGTTTGGGATCCCGATACAGAAACTTTTCCTGGCGATGATGAGGCGAATGCCTATCTCCAACGGCCCCGGCGGAAAGGTTATGAACTGCCGGATCCGGTGTAGGTTAGAGTCTGTCGATGCTATTCTGGCGCGTTCGCCTGATTTCGTGGGGTAGATCCCTACAAAATCATGGCGAATTCATGACTGGAGCCACTTCAGTTTTCCAGCCACATTCGCTACACTGGAGGCACTATCCATTGGATTGGATCGATCCGCAACTGCATTTTTTTCCAATGCTTTCCCACACATGATCTGAGGAGTCCATCTCATGAGAGTCATCATGGTCCGGGGTTTGATCTTGATAGGTGTCCTCTTTTTGTGGTTCGCAAATCAACGTGGAGTCCAAGCCGCCGGCCAATCCAGCCAGGAAAAAATTCGTGTCTTGGTCGTTACCGGCGGGCATGGCTTTGAGGAAGAGCCGTTTGCTGCTCTATTTGCTGCGATTCCGGATATTGCGGCAACGCATACGACCTATCCGTCCGTTGCCGAAAAACTTGCCCCGCCACTAACCAAGGACTTCGATGTTCTCGTCCTTTACGACATGTGGGCGCAAGGAATCACGCCCGAGCAACAGGCTGCGTTTGTTGCGTTGTTGAACCAAGGGATCGGTGTGGTCGGATTGCATCACACACTGGCCGCACATCAGAAATGGGACGAATATACCAAGATCCTTGGTGGCAAGTTTTACACTGAGGAACGCACCATTGACGAGAAAACGTTCCCAGCGGGAACTGCCATCCATGGCCAGGAACTTCAGATCCATGTTGCCGATTCGGACCATCCCATCACGCGGGGGCTGGAAAATTTTACGATTCATGACGAAACCTATGGGGGATTTCATGTGGAACCGGGCGTGCATCTGCTCCTCTCGACCGATCATCCGCAAAATAACCGGGAAATCGCCTGGACTACGGCCTATGGAAAGAGCCGGGTTTGTTATATTCAACTGGGGCACGATCACTTTGCCTATGAACACCCAAGTTACCGGACGCTGGTTGCCCGGAGCATTCGCTGGGCGGCGGGAAAACCGGCCGACCCGCAAGCGGAGGGAATCGCGATCTTCAATGGGAAGGACCTGACCGGCTGGATCGCCGAAGGGAACGCCCACTGGGAAGTTACCGATGGCCAGCTGATCGGCCGGCAGGGCCCGCACAACGCGCCGGGCGATCTTTTCACCGAGGCGTCCTACGACGATTTTGAATTAACAGTGACGTATAAAATCATATGGCCCGCCAATAGCGGGATCTGGTATCGTTATCAAGCGCCTGATCGAGCCTACCAGGCCGATATTCTCGAATATCAGAATCCATTGGCCTATTCTGGGACACTGTACTGCCCAGGAAAAATGTTTTTGGCCATTAATGAGGATCCCAAACTGGTCGATCGGGAAGGCTGGAACGAACTGCGAATTCGCGTCGTGGGCGATCGGCATGTTATCTTTCTCAATGGCAAGAAAGTTGCCGATGTCCGTGACGGCCAATTCCGAAATGGCCGGATCGGGATTCAGATCCATCCTGGCGACGAATTTGCCAAGATGCAGATCAACATCCAAAAGATGCATCTGCAAAAACTTTAACGTGGGATAAATCCATAACCTAAAAGACTTATTTAATATGCTCGCACTGTGCGCGCATGTTACGGACTAAGAGTTTCAAGTGCTATGGAACTGGCGATGGACATGGAACAGCGCTATCAAGATCGGCTCCGCCGTTACACGACAGCGATGCGGAATGAGATGCCCGACAAGATCCCAATCCGCCCATTCGCGGCGGAGTTCACGGGCGTTTATGCCGGCTATACATGCCAGGAACTGGCACACGACTACAAAAACGCGTTCGCGGCCGTGGAGAAATGCACGGCGGACTTCGACTGGGATGCAGTCGTCCCCAACATGGTTTGGGTCTGGACCGGACTGACTCAAGCCATCGGGCTGAACTACTACGGTGTTCCGGGCATCGATATCCCGGCTGATGTTGGCTTTCAATATCGGGAACCACCTCCCGAAGCGGCGTTCATGTTACCGGATGAGTACGACGCGCTGATCGACGATCCGACTGCGTTCTTGTACAACGTCTGGCTACCGCGAGTCTGTTCGCCTGTCCGGTCGATCGGAGAACCGACCTCGTATGCCAACAATCTGTCGTTCGTCAAGGGTGGCATGGCGATGCTGCAATACTTCACGGCATTTGGCGAACAGTGCGGACGGCTCCGACGCGAAACGGGTACCGTTTCGGCCATTGCCGGGATTTTGAAAGCGCCGCTGGATATCCTGGCCGATAAATTGCGCGGGTATCTTGGATTGCTGGATGATCTTTGCGCGCAGCCGGACAAGGTCTTGGCCGCCTGCGAAGCCCTCGCGCCCCATCTGCTCCATGCCGCCCAATCCGGTGCCGATCCCGATGGCAACGTCCCGGTCCCGATCTGGATGCATCGGGGATGTGTCCCATTTATCAATCCGGAAACATTTAATACCATTTATTGGCCGACGCTCAAACCAATCATTGAGGAACTGTGGGCCAGCGGGCATCAAACCCTGTTCTATGCCGAGGGGAATTGGGACCATCATCTGGCCACGTTTGCCGAACTCCCGGATCAGAGCATCATATATCACGTGGACAGGGGTGATATTTTCAAGGCCCATGAAGTCCTCGGTGAAAAATTCTGCATCAGTGGCGGGATTCCCAATGTCCTGCTGGCCTATGGCACGCCCGATCAAGTCCGCGATCGATGCAAGCTGGTCATCGATGGGGTGGCCCAGGAGGGTGGCTATATTTTGGACGCCAGCGCGATTATGCAAAATGATACCAAGATCGAAAACATACGGGCGATGACCGATTTCGTCCGGGATTATGGTGTCTATTCATCATCCAGTTCCCTATCCGAAAAGAACACGACCACACCCAAAAAACTGGGATCCGATGCGCCTCCGGGCAGTTTTTTGCCGATGCCCGATGGCGTCCAGACACCGGTCGGGGCATGTGTTCCGTGGGATAAAAAACGGGCTGAACTTCCGGAGATCACCGGGGACGAAAAATTAATCGAAACCGTCTGGAAAAGTACGGATGCTTTGGCCAACATGTATATTTGGCAGGTCCTGCTTTCGTTCTAGATGACACACTGGAGGATATCTATCGGTGAATCAAAAAAACCACATGCGAGGATTCACGCTCGTTGAACTACTTGTCGTTATAGCGATTATAGGCATTCTGGTCGCGCTCCTTCTGCCAGCCATTCAAGCTGCTCGAGAGGCGGCCCGCCGAATGCATTGTTCGAATAACTTGAAACAGCTCAGCCTGGCATCACTCACCTACCACAACAGCTACCAATGCTTCCCCCCTGGATTCATGGTGGTCAACGAACGGGGCGAAATCAACGGCGGATGGGCCTGGGCCGTTTTTCTGATGCCTTTTATCGAAGAGAGCCCGCTCCAGGATAAGCTGAACGTCTCCGAATATACGCTGAGCCAGGTTGTCTCGGATCCCAATCTGCTGCCGATGCTGGCAACGGTCATCGATGTCTTCATGTGCCCGTCGTCGGATATCGAGCCCCTCCGTGAATATCATAACGGAATGGGAGATATGGTCTCCACGGCAAATTATACCTGTTGCCGGGGATTCTTCCGGTACAGTGGCCAAACGCATCTCGACCAACCAAACAACGGGATATTCTATGGCGAAAGTAACGTCCGCTGCTCTCAAATCACGGATGGTTTGAGTAACACATTTGCCCTCGGAGAGCGGACGGTCCTGCCCGGAGATCGGACGAATCCCAAAAAATGGCCATCCTGGTGCGGACCTGGCGGACTCACGGCGACGGGAGGAATTGCCAGCACTGTCAGCTCGTCGGTCTATGATAAGATGAACCATCCCACGGATATGCACCTTTTTAGCAGCGATCATTCCGGCGGCGCGAATTTTTGTTTCGCCGACGGTTCCGTTCATTTCATCTCCGATTCGATCCATTCAGACAGTGGGGGCGTATCACCAGATAATGACGGCACCCACGACCAGTTTGTCTTCGCTGCCGAAAAGGGCCTGGTCGGAACCTATCAATTACTCGGAGTGATCAACGATGGCCAGCCCATATCCAGTGATTATTAATCGAGACATGAATATTGGCTTCGATTCAAGTGGAGTCATTGAGCCTGCCATGCCAAAAAAGCCGCTAAAACGTTCGCACGGTGTGCGTTGGTTTCGGACGAGGAGACTGAATATCTTATTCACCTGGCTCGTGTTGGGGTGGATTCCAATTCTGGCAGGGTGCGGATCGGGCTCTGATTTGGCGCGGGTAACCGGCACGGTCACAGTGAACGGGCAGCCTTTCGAAGGCGCCCTCGTGCAGTTTCAACCTGTCGGAGCGCAAGGATCGCCATCAGCCGGCTTGACCAATTCCAAGGGTGAGTACGAATTGATGTTTACGTTCAAAGTTCCGGGAGCCATGATCGGCGAACACGTCGTCTTCATCCGGACGGCGGATGCCTATTATGGCAACGGTGATTGTGCGAACCAACTGGAAGAGCGCATCCCTGCCAAATACAATGCGCGAAGTGAACTGAGGCGGACCGTCGAACCGGGATCCAACACGATCGATTTTGAGCTTTAGATTTCTTTGGGAGAATCACATGGCGACTGCGTCCCACCATCAATCGCTATTACCGCGTCGGCGGTTCCTCAAATCCATGGCCAAGGCAAGCGCGATCTTCGCGCTACCCCACATTATCCCCGGCTCCGCGCTCGGTAGGAGCAATACGGTGGCGCCCAGCGAGCGAATCGTGCTCGGCGGACTGGGGCTGGGTGGGCGAGGCACCGGCGATTTGAGTGATTTCCTGCGGAATCCCGATGTGCAGTTCGTCGCGATATGCGATGTCCGCAAGGAACGCCGGCTCGCAATCAAAAAGATGGCCGATCAATTGTCCGGCAATCAAGACTGCGCGATGTATCGTGACATGCATGAAATCCTGGGCCGGACGGATATCGATGCCATGCTCATCGCCACTGGCGATCGTTGGCATACGATGGCATCGATTACCGCCGCGCGCGCGGGAAAAGATGTCTACTGCGAAAAACCCTGTTCGATGACAATCGCCGAGAGCCGGGCGCTGGCCGATACCTTTCGGAAATACGACCGTATTTACCAGGCGGGCACTCAACGTCGCAGTATCGGAAACTTCATCTTTGCCACCGGCCTGGTTGCGGCTGGGAAGCTGGGCAAACTCCACACGGTCCATGCGAATACCCTCCCCCCGGCAACCAGCCATCAATGGCTCCCCGGCGAACCGGAACCGGCCAAGGACGATGTGGACTGGGACATGTGGCTGGGACCCTGCCCGTGGCGCCCTTACAATTCGCAATATATCCGCGGCGGTTGGCGTGGATTCTTCGATTTTCATGGCGGCGGGATTTTGGAATGGGGGGCCCATACCGTCGACCTCTGCCAATGGGCAGCCCAAAAAGATCATACCACCCCCGTCGAATTCGTGCCGGAAGGTTCTGGGGTCCATGCGACCTATGCCGACGGCCTGAAACTCGTGATGCGCGACGAGGGTTGGATGGGTCTCGGGACCTGCAGCGTTCGCTACGAAGGCGACGAAGGCTGGATCGAAACGGGAGATAGCGGCAACTTTGCAATCCATCCAGAATCATTGCGGACCGAACAGACCGTCTTCCGTCAGGCGGGTACGGACCCATCGACGCATATCCGGAACTTCCTCAACTGTATCAAAACACGTCAACCGGCCAATTCCAATGCCGATGTCGCGGCCCGATCCCATGTCGTCTCCCATGCCGCCTACATCGCCTGGCAGCTCGGCCGGACGCTGAAATTCAATCCACTCACCGAGGCATTCATCGATGATGATGAGGCAAACCGGATGCGATCCCGAGCCCTCCGTGCACCGTGGCGGCTTTGACGAAGTGCGAAGAGGGAAGGAAACGATGTGACAAGATGAAGAACCAATCCATTTCAATGAGGGAATAATCCCGTGGACGTGCCAAAATTGATTCTAACGTATGGCTTGATCTGTTTCTTCCTTGGATGTCTGCCAGCATCCCTAGTGGCCCAGCAACCGCCGCCGGCTGAAGGTAGCGAGGAAGCCCTGATCACCGTCCTCGAATCCAACGCATCCCTATTTGACAAGGCCAAGGCCTGCCAGCAACTGGCAACGGTTGGTACCAAGGCATGCGTGCCAACTCTGGTGAAACTCCTCGCCCAGGAGCAACTCTCCCACTATGCCCGTTACGCACTTGAGCCCATCCCCGACCAGTCGGTAGATGTCGCGCTTCGTGGAGCGCTAGGTCAACTCGAGGGCTGGCATCTCGTCGGGGTGATCCAATCGATTGGGACACGACGCGACGTGAATGCGACTACCGACCTGGAAAAGTTCTTGGGCCATGCCAATCCCGAAGTGGCCGCTGCCGCAGCATCGGCTCTAGGGAGGATCGGATCGCCCAGCGCGGCGAACATTCTCAAAACGGCCATGCAAGATTCCGATACCGCGGGTCCCGCGATTGCCGATGCATGCCTCACGGCTGCCGATCAGTTTCTAGCCAAGGGTGAACTCCAATGGGCCCGGGATCTCTATGACACACTCCTGGAGGCAGACCTGCCGAAACACTTCCACATCGCGTCAATGTACGGGGCCCTGAAATGCCGTGGATCGGATGATTTAAAATTGATGATCGAGCAGCTCCAATCCGAAGATCTTGATTTTTTCCAAGTTGCTCTGAGCATGGCCTACGAACTGCAAGGGGACAATGTAACAAGCGCATTGATCCATGAAATCCCAAAACTTCAATCGAAATCAGAGCCATCGTTCAAGAAATTTGTCATTCTCAAGGCCGAATACGGTGCCGATACCACATGGCGGGATGTGACGAAACAAGTCACCGACGCAGTCGTTGGTGACTCGATCTCGATTGCGGCCGATAACCAGTTGGCCGGCGATCCCATTCCAAACGTGGAAAAAAAACTTCGAGTGGAATACACATTGGACGGTCTGCTTCACACGAAGAGTGTCCCGGAAGGCATGATTCTTGAAATCCAACCCGATCCGCATCCGGATGTACGTCAGGCGCTCTTGATTTATGCTCTTGGAGTGCGCGGCGACCGTGCTGCCTTGCCAGCCATCCTGGAACTTGCGCGGACAGGCCCTGCCGAAAGCCGCCTGGCCGCCGTGCGGGCGTTGGCGAAGTTGGGCGATGTGACGGCGGTACCGATGCTCCTAGAGATTGCGATCGCGACTCAGGGGGAAATTGCCGCGGAATCGCGGACTAGCCTTGCCAACATGGCTGGCGAACCAATCGATACCCTGCTAAGCGATCAACTTGCGACGAGTGAGGGCCCCGAACGCCTTCTTTTGATCGAATTGGCTGGCCGCCGTGGGATCACCACCGCCGCTGGCCATCTGATCCAACTTACCAGGCATGACGATCCGGCGGTTCGGATCGCTGCAATGGACGCTTTGGGCACCACGATCCAGTTGGATCAACTGAATGTCTTGATCGACCAGCTCATCCATCCACAATCTCCTTCGATCGCGAACGCGGCGAGTGAGGCATTGCGCAAAGCATGCCTTCGAATGCCCGACCGGGATGCCTGTGCGATGGAATTCCTCCGGCGTTTGCCATCCGCGCCAACGGACGCCCAAAAGACCATCCTAACACTCCTAGGCGTGGTCGGCGGTCCGAAGGCCCTCGCAGGAGTCGCCGCGGCGGCGAAGGGGGATGATTCGGCATTGCACGATCGGGCCACGGAAGTGCTGGGAAAATGGGCGAGTCCAGATGCGGCACCCGTCCTCTTGGAACTTGCCAATGCGGATCATTACTCCTATCGTCATCGGACATTACGTGGTTATATCAGTGTCGCCAGGCGTTTCGATTACTCTGGCGTACAACGGATTGCCATGTGCCAGCATGCCCTCGATGCGGCTACGCGAGACGATGAGAAAAAACTCGTCTTTGACGTTTTGAAGGAGAAGGTCCCGTCCCCGGAATCGTTGGCGATTGTCGTTTCGTATCTGAAACAGGATTCTTTGAAAGACGACGCATGTGCCGCGGCGGTCGCCATCGCGGAAGAAATTGCCCCTAGGGATCCGAAATCCGCTCAAGATGCCCTGCAACAGGTCCTCGAAGCTACCAACAACCAGGACATCACGGCCCAAGCGAAAAAGCTTCTTGACCAAATTGGCCGGTGACGAGTGCGGAGTCGTTCTGGGCTGATAAAAACTTAGCCAAAACAAGCCCCCACGCCCAACGCTGTTAAGAGTTTTCCCTCGAGAATACAAGCCCGATGCGCCAGCGAGCGGGTCCCCAACGATCGCCCAAACTCACTCGATTGCCTGTCGATCATTAAGAGAAGAGTGCAAGTCAACAAAGGAGGCCGAGAAAACAGAGAACTCTTCCTCCGTTTTCTTTGTTCCCTTATGTTCCTTCTTTGATCGATTTAGAATCATCTATTTAAATAATGGGCAGATACGAAGTGAGGAGCCTATCACCGGCCCTGTTCGGCCAGTTTCAGGTCGAACTCAACCATCATCGCGGCCAGTTCGGCCAGCTCGACCTTCGGTTTCCAGCCGAGTTCTCGCCGAGCCTTGGACGCGTCGCCCATCAGAAAGTCCACTTCCGTGGGCCGGAAATAGGTCGGATCCACCCGGATGACCACCCGCCCATCTGGAGCTCTTCCAATTTCATCGGCTCCCATCCCTTCCCAAGTCACGGGCATTCGGACATGCGCGAAACAGAGTTCACAGAATTCACGGACAGAATGGCTTTCACCGGTAGCAATCACATAATCGTCCGGCCGATCGGCTTGAAGTATCCTCCAAATCGCATCGACATAATCACCGGCATACCCCCAGTCACGTTTTGCATCGATGTTTCCAAGGTAAAGGCAATTCTGCTGCCCGAGTTTGATTCGCGCCACGGCCCGCGTTATTTTCCGGGTCACGAACGTTTCCCCGCGGCGGGGGCTTTCGTGATTGAACAAGATTCCATTCGCGGCGAACATTCCATACGCCTCGCGATAATTTCGCGTGATGTGGAATGCATACGCCTTCGCCGCTGCATAGGGGCTCCGCGGGTGGAACGGGGTGGTCTCGCATTGGGGTGTTTCAACAACCTTGCCAAAGAGTTCTGACGAAGAGGCCTGATAGAATCGCGCGTCGAGATTGAGTTCCCGCATGGCTTCGAGAATCCGCACAGTTCCGACGCCAGTCACTTCGGCCGTATATTCGGGGATCTCAAACGATACCTTCACATGGGATTGCGCACCGAGGTTATAGATTTCGTCCGGCCGGACGATCTTGAGGATTCGATTGATCGACGAGGCGTCGTTCAGATCCCCATAGCAGAGACGGAGACGGATGTCCTCGTCGTGGGGATCTTGATAAATGTGATCGATTCGGCCTGTATTGAACGATGAAGATCGCCGGATCATCCCCCAGACTTCGTATCCTTTTCCAAGGAGCAGTTCGGAAAGGTACGATCCATCCTGGCCCGTGATCCCGGTAATGAGAGCCCTCTTTCCAATTTTTGGAGGATAGTGATGCATTGGATTTCCCTCGTTTTTCTCAGAACCACCACCTGCGTTTCCTGTCCGCCGGTTTCGGCGCGACCACCTGTCTGCCTTGAATGATGGCAAGACCGTTCAGGCCACACAGTCGGTCGGCGGTCATTTCATCAGTCCATTGTTGGATTTGTTGGTAGGCCTCGAGCATGAACGGTGGGCGAGAGCCCAAGGAATGTCCATCGGATGCGACGAGATGGACTACTCCGCGTTGGAACCATTCTTTGAGTCGCCGATGATCTCTCGATAGCATGTGGCCGAGGATGGCTTCGGATGAGACCTGAATCAAGCAATTCCGCTCGATCAGAGATTCAACCAATCCCGAGACATGCAGCAATTCAGGCGTCCTTTCGGCGTGAGCGACAATGATTCGAATTCCCAAGGAGGCCAGTTCGCAGGCCATGGGGACGAGGTCGATATACATATCGATCGGCATTTCGATCAGTAAGTACTGGCCCCGATCGGCAACACTCAACAGATGGCCAGCGGCATGAAGTTTCACGACATCGGCCCGGGCGGTGACTTCCGCGGTTGGATAGACGGAGAGTGGAATTTTCTGTTCAGCAAGCTGATCCCCGAGCCGTCGCGTGGCATGGCGTATTCGATCACATGTGACATCCGGCCACTGTTCATTTTGATGGGCTGTTGCGCAAGCGAATCGCACTCCCTCCTCTACCATGATCCGGCACATCTGGATTGCCACATCGTCCGTCTTCGGCCCATCGTCGAGACCGGCGAGCAGGTGAACGTGCGTATCGGTGAATGGAACCATGATCCTACTTTCCATGGTATTGCCGA
>JAFGFZ010000268.1 GCA_016930815.1 Pirellulales bacterium
CTTCGCGAGGAAGACGTGCCTGCGGAAATCTGGAATCATCCGCGGGCAAAGAAAGCCAATGGGGAGCTTTGAAAGGAGCATCAAGTCGCTGATCAAGAACGCCGCATACGTAGGCAAGTGCCGACCTTGGCGATGATCGCTCGCAAGGGAACCGTTGAGGCGGTCGGCTACTAGGCGATGGTACTTCTCCCAGCTTTCGTGGGAGCCATGCAAGGTACGCGCGGCCGGTACGATTACTTGCTACTTCTCCCAGCTTTCGTGGAAGCCATATTTGCCTAGATAAAGATGCTGCCCATCAATGATGACTCTGGCTTGACCGGAGAGTTTGTAGAGCCGGTAGTTGGGGATTCGGCTAAACTTTGTAGGCATCGTGCAGCTCCTTTCGGGTGAAAAGTGGTAGTTACTACCACTTTTCCACGGATTCGAAGCCGCACTGCCGACCACCGGCAGGCATCTTAAGTTACGATTCAGCAAGGGTTAACAACGAGTGGGCGATACTGGACTTGAACCAGTGACCCCCAGCTTGTCGATATCGTTGCCAGACCATAAATCCCTTGGATTTCAGCACTTGCGTAGTCCACATTTTACAAGAATTCCGTCCATTTGCAAGGATTCTGTCCACCTTTCCGTCCACTGCCTCAGACGCTCTCTTCTGATTGTCCCGAATGGGTTTCCTTTGGAGTACAGGTCCGTCCGGAAGATCTGCCTTCGCCTGGTGCTGTAAATGCACAGCATTTAATTGGGCACCGAAGATCAGGACTTGTCGCATGGTGAAGTCGGGCAAAGTGAAGGCACAACTTAATACCGTGAACGGCTCGGACGAATTTAGCGCAGGTGGGGGGTAACCGAAGCAGCTTAGGCATCGGCAAGTCACGTCCGCTGGGTGGCTCATCCTGACGGCCATAATTGACTTAGGACACGTGTTCTTGTGCTGATCCAAGTTTAGAATGAGCGATCTCCGCACAATACGACCACTCATTGCCTACTTTCCTGAAGCGCACGCTCGATGTCAGGAGCGGTTTCGTCACAGTAGTCGACGATTTCCTTGGCGAGCAACGCAGTTCGCCCGCCATCTTTCGCATCGGGTTCGATGACTGGCATTGCAACATCTCGGGCTTTGCGAATCCAGTTGAGACGTTGATGAAGTATCTCTGGGGCCAACGCATTTTCCTGTAGCGACAACGACTCGTTGAGCCTAATGTAGATATGAGCAAGCCTAATGCGTAGATCAACAACTGCGCTGCTTTCGCGAAGAGCATCCTCCAACAGCGGCTCGTAGATCTTGGCGGCTGCGCGAAGGCTTTCGGGTATTTTGCCGAGTTGGTCTTTCGCAACGTCCCGTGCGGCGAACTGCCTTTCCGCGAGGTTTTCGAGACTCGCCGCCAGAGTTCTCATGCGTTGTGGTGTAGGGTCGGATTGTGCCAGGGACTCCCGCACATCACAGTGTTTCCTCTGATACTTGACTGCATCCATAAATCGGGAAGATCGCCAAGAGACCTCGGCCAAGTTCTGACAGATCACCGCCAAAAACTCTTTTGCTTTCAGATTCGTCGGATCCGTTTTGACGAGGGAATCTTGTGTGCTGAATGCCTCTTCGAGCAGAACAAAGGCTTTCTGGTGTTCTTCCCCATCGGAGTGCGCTGTCGCAAGATTGACCAGGCTGTAGGTAATACCTTTCTTGAAATCTTCGTCTTGCGGATGTCGCTGGGCAATTTGCTGTCGGAGCTTGAGCGCCAACGAATGCCAATACTTTCGTTTTTCTACCTTTGATTGATTTCCAGATTTATCGTTCGTGTAGGGATCAGAAGTCCCAATCAACATTCCCAACCGCTCGTACGCGTTCGAGAGATCCGTCAAAACGTCGTCCGAGTCTTCTCCCCGAGCGACGAGGTCCTCCAGTACATCTTTGGCCTGCTCAAAGGCTACTGCGGCGCCAACCGCGTCACCAAGCTTATCAGATACCCTACCATGAAGAAGAACTGTCCTCGCCAATTCGTTCTCGGAGCGAGCGTCGCCACCTTGCTCACGATTAAATTCTTGAAGCTGACTCCTAACCACATCAAACAAATCGCGTTGAAACTGTTTCAATGTCTCATCGTTAAACTGGTTATCTTTCATGATCTCAGTGTTCAAGGCGCCGACTTCCCTGTTGACTGCTTCGACTATTGAAAATACGCGACTGTAATTGACGTCAGCCTGTTTGCGCGCATTTTCAGCCTCGCGGCGCAAGGAGGCTTCATGAATTGCAACTATTGGACCCGCCACTGCAATCGACACCAGTAGGGCCGTGACCGCTGCAACAAGCGCCGCAATAACTGGTTCCCGTTTGCCCCATCTCCAGAGTCTTGTGAGACGACTGATCGGCCGTGCAACAATCGGCTTTCCCCGTGAATAGCGATCCAGGTCGTCAGCAAGTGCCCCAGCCGTCATATACCGCCGAGACGGCTCTTTTTCAATAGATTTGAGACAGATAGTTTCTAAATCGCGGTCAATACTTGAATTAAGAAGTCGCGGCGAAACCGGCTCCGAATGGACAACTTGATACACTGTTGCCGAGGGTGAGTCGGCACGGAACGGAGGACGGCCCGTGAGTAAGTGGTAGAGCGTTGCTCCGAGTGAGTAGACATCGCTCGTTACTCCCACCGACTCCGTTGCACCTTCAGCTTGCTCGGGTGACATATACGAAGGCGATCCAATTAGGCCTCCAACGGTTAGATCTGACTCGCTCTCAATCTGCTTTGCCAGCCCAAAGTCGGTTACAACAGGTGTATCATCCGGGCCAATCAGGATGTTCGCAGGTTTCAGATCGCGATGGAGAATGCCTCGTTGGTGGGCATATTCGATGGCATCGGAGATCTGTTTCATATACTTTACAGCAACGCGCGGTGAAAACGCGTTGTCTTGGACCATCTGCGATAGGTTTTGCCCGTCGATAAAGTCCATCGAGAAGTAGTGATGCCCATTATGCTCACCGACCTCATGAATGTTTACAATTCCCCTATGTTTGAGTTGAGCAACCGCCTGAGCTTCCTGACGAAATCGATCGATGTACTTTTGAGATACAAATCGGCCCGCAAGTATCATCTTGACTGCCACCGTGCGATTAAGTGACTTCTGCATGGCTTTGTAAACGACACCCATTCCACCGTGGCCGATTTCTTCCAGCAAAACGTAGTCGCCGAAGTAACGAATCACATCGAGTGGAGGATGCACATCGTTAGGCTGCGCACGGTCGGTTTGAGAAGAGATCATACAGTTAAAGGCGTCTTCGTCTTCGAAGAATTTCTGAATTTCGGCTGCATGGTCCGCATGCTGGGCGAGAAAAACCTCCCGATCAATAATCTCACCACGTTCGATCCGGATCCAGTAGTCCGCCAGGATCTTGTCGACGGGCGACAATCCTGCCTCATTTGTTGATTCAGGAATCTTCTCTTTTGACACGATTCTTCCTCCACATCTCAGAAGGAACAACGAACTGATAACTGCGGATGGTAGTAAATCAATATAAGTTATTATCCAACGAAGGACGACAACGCGACACCATGGAACGCGTGTAAAAACGACCGGGAAGCACATCAACAACAGACAGCGACAAAACTTCCCTGATGCCATTCCAGTGGCTCTTCGTTGCTCGTATAATAGCTCTATCGTACTTCCAATACCATCAGTGTTGGGATCGTTGAGCATCTTTAAGTAAAGCGTCTACTAAAGAGTATCCAGGATTTCGTGCTGAGGGAGTGATGTCGCACATTGAACAACCGTCGATAGACGAGTCGATTGTTCGGGCGCGCTCAAACGCTGATGCGCTCGGTGTGCTGTTGGAACAATATCGCCCGCTGCTTCAACTGAGAGCCGAACAAGAGCTGGGGCCCAGACTTCGCCAACGTTTCGATGCAAGTGACTTGGTTCAGGAAACCCTCTTTACAGCATCCACTAGGTTTTCCCAGTTCAGGGGGTGTTCTGAACCAGAGATGTCCGCCTGGGTTTTTGCTATTTTTCGGAACGCAGCGTGCAATCTCGTTCGCGACCATGTACATTCCGAGAAACGCGGAGTTAAAAAGGAGAAACATCTATATAGGGGCGAAGACACTTTCACATTATCTTGGTCTGAACCTGTGGCTGATCAAACGGCTCCCATCCAACGGTTGATCCGAGGCGAACAAGCTATCCGCCTTGCACAATTGATTTGCGAGCTGCCAGAAGACCAACGAAAGGCGGTAACCTATCGATACATCGAACAACGGGAAATTGTGGATATCGCTAACGAACTCGGTCGGTCCTATGCGGCGGTCGCCAATCTGATACGGCGCGGTGTTCAATCGCTTCGCCAAAAGACTTCCGACGCGTCATGGGGATGAACGGCTGTTTATCTTCATTCAAAGCGGCCCTTGCGACACGCCCCGGCCCAGTTTTGTGACAGTGGCAATCAGAAACGGTACCACTTTGGCAATATAGATGATTCCATCATGTTGAAGATTAACTTTTCGTAACCAACCGAGGACTATGGGATTGGGCGAACCCTCCGTTCGTTAAGAAAAGCAAACCAGTTCTCCCAATGTGGTATCATTTCACATTCTCATCAACACGGTTTTGGTGCCGTTTCCATTGGCGGATAGTGTCCTGGCGCCTGATTTTCAAAATATTTGTCTCCTGGCCGATAAATTGGCTTAGTAATTGTGTCTGTTACATTAGAGGACATTTGCGGCCAATAGTGCGACGCTTTTTATTCGCCGACAAAAGAGCATTTTCTGACATCGGGACAACGTGACGTGCTTTTGCACTCGAAACGCGATCGGTTTTCCATCATCACTTACTCTTAAAGAAGAACTCACTACGATGTTGATATTTAGAGCTACATGTATTGTGTCAATCGTATTCCTGCTACAAACGCTGGCGATCGGCCAGACGACGGTTCGATACATTGGTCCCTACGCGGGATTGTGGTCGAATCCGGCTAACTGGGATTTGGAAGTCGTCCCGGCCAACAACGGTGTCGATAGCTACAACGTAATCATTCCGGCAGATTCCAATGTCGTCTTTGATCTGATGACGCCGACTCAAATCACTGGCTTGAGCATGGAGCCCGCTTCAAGCCTGAATTTCAACGATACGTCACTGGAGGTCGTCGGCGTTGCGCTGTTGGAAACCAACCTGATCAACGCCTCGGGCGCTGCAGCCGAGTTCTTGTCGAATTCGCCTTTCGCAAGTGGAGAAAACCAACAAGCCGTGGTTGCGAATGGCGCAACGGTTCAGTTTGCTCTATCAAACTACGTTCTATCAGACTCTGGCTTGAGGGAAAGTACGTATGGTGGCCCATTCCTCTCCGCCACAGATCCGGGTTCAACGCTAAACCTCTCCTCAATTACCTTGCTTGATACTTCTTCTCTCAATCATGGGTGGAGCGGGAGTACCTTTACTGTGACGGCATCAAACCAAGGTGTTGTCGACATGTCAAATATTACAACCATAAATGGTGCTTCCGGTGGTCTCGGCGTTCCTGGTGGCCCCGGCACTCCCATCGGCTCGTGGCTCAAACTCCGCGCTGTATCCGGCGGACACATCGATCTGTCCCACCTTACTCAAATAAACGGAGCATATACTTGGTTCCAGTTGGCCGGAGGAACAATAAGCGCCTCAAATCTAGTCTCGGTCACCAATACGCGGTTTGAAGTTCCAAATGGTGAGACGCTTAATTTGGGGACAGACATTACGAGGGTAACGGGAACAGAATTCCTGCTTGAAAACGGTGCGACAATTAATGCGCCGAACCTGACGGACTTCTCTGGCTCAAGGGTTATGCTCACACCAACGACGGTCTTCAATGTTCCAGTGTTTACAGAGATTGATAACTCCCAAATTCACGTCAAGGAAGGCCGCTCATTTGCTGTCTCAGACAACAAGTACCTTCTCACGAATGCGTGGTTGCGCGAAGACTCGATCGGTGGCCCCTTCCTCTCCTCCACTGATCTGGGCTCAACACTCGACCTTTCCTCAATTTCTCTGATTGACACTTCTTCTCTAACTCAAGGGTGGAGCGAATATGTCTTTACAGTAATGGCATCAAAGCAGGGTGTTGTTGACATGGCGGGAGTCACAGTCATTACCGGCACCCGCGACGGCCTTCCCCGAGCCCCTGGCACTGCTGGAGGATCGTGGCTCAAACTGCGTGCTGAGTCAGGTGGACACATCGATCTCTCTAATCTTACTGAAATTGCCGGCAGAAACACTTGGTTTCAGTTAGCCGGAGGAACAATCAATATCTCCAGCCTCGCGTCTGTTGCATATACGCGATTTGAGGTGCCGATTTTCCAGACGCTCGATTTGGGGACATCTTTGACGACGGCAACGGGATCGGAATTCCTGCTTGAAAACGGTGCGACGATTAATGCACCGAATTTGACGGACTTCTCCGGCTCGAAAGTCACTCTTACTCCAACGACATTTTTCAATGTGCCAGAGTTCACAGCGATTGATGATGCACAGATTCACGTTAAAGAAGGTCGTACGTATGCTGTCGCTGATAACGACTATCTTCTCTCTAACGGGCATTTACATGAAGGTTGGATCGGTGGACCATTTCTCTCCGCCGAAGATTCGAATTCAACACTCGACCTGTCTTCGCTAACGTTGATCGACAGTTCTGAAGCGGTGGGATGGAGCGGGAATACCTTTACTGTGACGGCATCAAACCAAGGTGTTGTCAATTTGACAGGATTAACAGAGATTTTCGGTGCGGGCGGGGGCGACCCGTGGTTAAAATTCCGCTCTGAGTCGGGGGGCCGAATCGACTTTGGCTCTCTTGGGGCCGCGCAATTTGGTTCATCCGGTTCGGCAACAGGTGCAATTTGGATGGACGTAGACCATATTGGCAGCAAGCTTCTCTTTGAAGGCGACTTAATCCTCCAAAAATCTGAATCAACTCAAAGACAACCTCGAATTAGCGCAACTGACTTTGGTGAGTTTCACGTCCGCGGCGACATGTATGTTTTCACCGACGACTCAGCAGAGCACGATACGAGTGGCGGAATCCTGTTCATGGAAGGATCGGGCATTCAGGAATATGGCGTTCGGGGTGAAGAGATCGGCTTACCAACTGATGCCATCGACAACAACTTCAACTGGGGACGCATGGTGATCGGCCAGGAATCACAGGCGACGACAGTGGTTCTGATGGATATGCTTGATCAGCCCTTGGAAGGCAATTCTGCACTCTATCTCTCTGGCTTCCCACAAGGCGAAAGTGGTTTGCAATTGTTGGGGGGATCAACGCTGGTCCTCAATGGTTTGAATGCGTACGTCGGAGGCATCGACGGCGATGAGGCGGATTGGATCCTCCTCAATAGTCTCTTTGGAGCCGGAGAAAATGTTATCCCCTACGGCGGTGGATTCCTACAACTTAACCTCACACACAACCTGTATAGCGCCGACTTTGACGGGGACGGGGATGTTGATGGCGACGATTTCCTCGTTTGGCAAAGTAGCTTCAGCAACAACGCTGGTGGCGATTCTGATTTCGACGGCGACTCTGACGGCAATGATTTTCTCCTTTGGCAACGTCAGTTTGGCGGCATGACAGGAGAATGTTCATCCGCCACTGTCGTTCCCGAGCCAGCCAACTTGATACTACTCATCATCGCTATAATGGGAATAGTTTGCGGCCGGTACTACGGTGACGAGTAGTGACCAGACGCAAAGCGGTATCACCACTTAGCGAAGACACAGATCCACGTTCGGGTAAACAAGGGAATTTAAGTAGCCCAAACACTTAATCCAAAAAACTGGTGTTTTACACTTGATCAACAATCTTCCTATCTTGCAAAGTCTTGACCTATCCTGACTAAGGCAATAGCGTGATTGACCGTCGACTTTTCATATCTGTTTATTTCTATTATGTGTGGTATTGGGGTGCAACATGCACAAAGATTATTGCAGACGACTACGTGATCCGGAACATCTAGAATCACGATGCATGTTGTCGGGTCTCGGCGCCGGACCATATGCGCCTACATTTATTGGTGTCAATGTTTCCGGGGGAGATGCGTCGATTTCAGAAAATCCCATGGTGATTGCTGGAGGCAATGCCGGGAACGCGATCATCCATAGTGGCGTTAATGTGGACATCGGAACAGCGGAAGGGTTGAACGGGGAAATCGATCTGTTCAGCAGCTCGGGGCCGATACATCTTGGCGGTCCCGGTCAACCGACAGAATACACATTCCGCCAGTTTCGTGTTGATGATATATTAGCCCCTGAAATCGTCCCGGAAATCATCGTGCACGGAGACGTCACGATTCGTACGCAATACATTGTGATTGGGACTATCACTCGTGCGCCTGGCATTCCTGCTCCCACAGTGAGATTGTTCGCAGGACAGCCCGTCATCATCGGCGATGGATCAGGCTATGTTGATTCGTATGAGGCTTGGCATTGCTTGACCGTTGATCTGACACCGAGCCCCGGAGACCTTGACCTCGACGGTGGCAACTTCAAGTTCTACACCACTGCTAACACCACCGGCTTGTATCTAGACAACCTATGGTCTGAAGGTGGAGACGGACGAAACGGCGGCGATGGTGGAAACGGAGGCAACATCGAGATCGTGGTCCATGAGGGCAACTTGACGATCGGCCTGGGAGGTATCAACACAAGCGGGGGGTACGGAGGTAATGCATGGCTGGAAGACGGGACCAAGTCAGCCGGTGGCCATGGCGGCGACGCCGGCGATGTGCTTATATTCGCGCAAAAGCCAGAGCTTTCTCAGCTCGGTGGTCAAAACGCTCAGGCCGTGGCTGAAGTAAATATGCCTATCCGCGCCAACGGAGGTGATGGCGGATTGGGGGATTCCGGAACGGATGGAGACACGGGGCAGTCGGGCGGAGACGGATATGCCGGTGGCGATGGCGGGCAGGGTGGAGGGATCACAATCCGCGCCGACATAATTCAAGGTTCGGGCGATGTCGAAGCCTTCGGCGGAGCCGGCGGCAATGGAGGTTTTGGCGGGGAGGGTGGCGACAGCAGCGAGGGCCCGGGGGGTAATGGCGGAAAAGGTGGCTCTGGCGGAGCCGGCGGAGGCCGCGGAAACCTATTAATAGATGCTGCCGGTTCACTTAGTTCGGTAATCGACTACGGAGATGGCGGAGGGGGTGGAATTGGAGGCGACGGTGGTAGCGGGAATCCGGCGGGTAATCCAGGAGAGCCAGGAGAGGATGGACATAAGGGGGGGGACACGGCTACTCTCCCCACGTTGTCAAATCCTCCACCAAGCGATACGTGGACAGTTATGGTCTATGGGGCGGCGGATGACCTCAACCCGGGATCGTTGGAACAGACCATCGTCGGGATTATCAATAACCTCGAACAATCCAACTTAACATCGTCTCAAATCAATCTAGCCGTGCTTCTCGATCGAGTTCCTGGCATCTCCAACGCGCGAATTCCATCCGACGATTGGACAAGTACTTGGAGCAATTTCGAGAACACGCGAATTGGATTCATCACGTTCGATGCAGATCTCGGGACGCAGGACCTTGCCCATTTCGAAACAGTCTTAACTCCCATTTATAGGCCGCCTTTGGTTCCTCCTGATGAATTGAGCACCGGCGATCCATCGACGCTGGAATACCTAATTGAGTGGGCTACTACACGGGCTCCCGCCAAGAACTACGCCGTCGTGCTATTGGACCATGGCGGCGTCTGGACAGGCGTCATGTTCGACAATTCACAAAACGACTATCTCAGCATGTCCGAACTGCAGCGTGCCCTATCTTCCGGTCCGCCGATCGATATCCTGGTATTTCATGCATGTTTGATGCAGGCGACAGCCGTTGCCGCTCAGGTGGCAGGTTATGTCGACTACATGGTCGGTTCGGAGGACACGGTCCCACACCTCGCAGATAACAGTATGACGCGGTTCGAACAGATATGCGGCTACTTTGGCATCGATACAAATGACCGCGTAGAAGTAACCACCAAAGACGCGTTCCAACTAAAGGAATGGATGAACTGGCTGGTAGCCAACCCTACCAGCACGCCGCAGCTGGCGGCCAAACAACTCGTTGAGCTCGCCGCTAAAAGCACAGATTCCATTTCTTCCCTCGACTTGTTGGGTGGGGGAACGAAGATGGCCGACCTCTTGACGTCGCTCGACGATTTTGCCTCGTATTTTATCAGTGGCTCGCCCACCGCTACCCAGTGGAGCCAATTAGATACCGCACGCAGTGCGGCGAACTTCATTACATCCGTCCCATGGCTTGTCGACCTTGGCGCGTTCATGCAGGGGATAGTGGCGTCGTTTGAGTCGCACAACGACGCGTTCTCAAAAGGTGTTAAACAGCTGGCACAGGCCGTTGATACCCAACTCAAACAACTTATCGACGTCAAAGAAGGGCGCAGTGGATTGTCGATTACCGCGCCTGTTACCGGTCAACCTGTCCATGACGGATTTCCGACCGCGGCAACAGAGTTTGTTCACAAAGCGCCCCATTGGCTCCAACTTCTGGTCGCTGCGTCCCAGCAAACAGCTACCGGAGCGGTTCATACACGGGCATACACCCCACAATCCGACGTGGGCGGTGAGCCCGCTACCGCGCTCAACCTCGACGTCGATTCCGGGCAGCAAGCGATCGTCGTGTCGTTACTTGAAAACGCTGGCGATGCCGACGCCTATCGGTTTGTTGCAGCAAGTGGAGAGGAAATGATCATTGACTTCTTTGGCGAGCCCGGCGACGAATCATCGCCCAATCCATTAACCCTTACGGTAAAAACGCCCGATGGACAGGAATTGACGTTTCCAGTACCAACTGGCATGGACGATATCGATCGAGGCCAATTGACTATTTCGGGAGCGCTTCTTTCCAGCACCGGCACGCACATTCTTACGGTGTCGGGTGCGAACGTTGGAGAGGCGGAGTATTCATTTAGCCTCATCCATGGCAGTCCTTCCCAATTGGCGCCTCAGGTATTGTTGAACCATTCGACCGTCGACTTTGGAAGTGTCACCACGGGCGAAGTAGCGGAAGCATCGCTGACTATCTCAAATACCGGCGGCACTCCACTTACAATCGAAGACCTGGTGCTGCCCGACGGCTCGCCGTTCGTAACCGCAGGTGCGTCCCAATTACCATTGTTCACTGTGGAGCCTTATGGATCGGTCGAGCTGCCTCTCGGCTGTTATTCAGAACAACTGGGACCGGTTTCCGATTCATTCGTCATTCATACGAATGATCCCGTCAATCCAGCGGTCTCGGTCAACTTGCTCGCGACGATTGATGGTCCAGATCCCCTTTCCGCCGACTTCAACGGCGACGGACAGGTCGACGGGGAGGACCTCGATCTATGGGAGGTAGGATTCGCCACGGCCACGGGCGCCGGCCGTTCAGACGGCGATGCGGACGGCGACGGCGACGTCGATGGCAACGATTTCCTCGCCTGGCAGCTGAATTTTGGCAGCACGTCATCATCGGGATCGGCGGCTAACAGTTCAACAGGTTCGGGAACAACTGACAATGGTAGTGACAATCATTTGAATACAGCTGATCCATTGGCAGACTCCTCAAACGACACAAAAGACGATTCATTCAGTCTGATTCGAAGCAAAGACGGCAACGGACAGGGCACTTCTATATTACAAACTGCTCGTCGAAATTCGTCCTTCGAATCCGTCGACTTTGCTGGCTGGTCACTGCCACAACCATTGTCCATGACAATCAGCAACACTACGGCTTGGCTCGACCTTCCGCAATTCCAACCCCGTGATGCATCTCGGCCATTCCAGCGTGACCGAGCTGTTGATGACGTGATGTCGGGGATGGATGACAACGGCTCGCGAACTTATTTGGAGCGAGTGCCTGGTAAAGTACAGGGGATCACCATTATGGATATCACAACTGGGAATGATGAGATGTGGATGGTAAGTCGTATTGGCAAGACGTCGTTACCAGCAATAACTGGACGGTCGACGCAATTTGAGGATCGAGTGAACTTGGAGATGGTTCTGGAGGAATTGACAATCGAGCCAGTGTTAAGGGCCTGTGAAGTTTTTTGTGTCAGTACAGCAGGGCATGTCATTTGCGGTTTAGTTCAGGCATCCTGTCTTCATACATAATGGCGAA
>JAFGFZ010000269.1 GCA_016930815.1 Pirellulales bacterium
GCTCCTGCTGAGCCGGAACTCTAGTACCGGCATGCGGCTCGGCAGGAGCCTCGCCCTCCCGAAAACCGCCAATTCCAGCGTATCGAATTCCCGGACACCCTCACTTATTTACCACGAAGGACACGAAGAACACGATTGAAAATCGGCTTAATGCGCGATCACTTGTTATATTGCCAGAACTGTTCAATCTGCTCCAGTGTCCGCCCTTTCGTTTCAGGGACAACGACGGCGACAAAAAGGGCCAGGACAACAGTAAAAGCTGCATAGACAAAGAAAGGAAAACCGTGGTTAAACTTCTCAATGAGCCATGTATTATCGTCCATCATCGGAAATGTTTGCGATACGGCCAAGTTGGCCACCCAGAGGAAGAACGTGGCAATTGCCATCGCCCGCCCGCGGATTTTGGTCGGGAAAATCTCCGATAGGATGACCCATGTGACCGGCCCCACCGACATGGCGAAGCTCGCGATGTATCCAAGAATGAATGTCAGCACCCACATGTCGGTGCGACCGAACCAGGCCGCCAGCCCCAATGCTGTCAGGGATATACCCATCCCTGATGCACCGACGACCATCAAAGGCTTGCGCCCGAGTTTATCGACCGTCCAGATCGCGAAAATGGTAAAGAGCAGGTTTACAGCGCCAACGACAATTGTCTGTAACAAGGCAGTGTCTATTTTGTTACCGGCAATCGCCTTAAAAATCTCCGGTGCGTAATAGAGAAAGACATTAATCCCAGTGATCTGTTGCAAAACGGCCAGGGCGATACCCATGACCAATACAATCCGCATGCCTGGAAGAAATAATTGATCCAGGGTCGCCCTTTCTTGTTTGAGGGAAGTTGTGATTTGGTCCATTTCCTTGAATGCGTGTTCTGGGCCATCAATCCGCATCAAGATGCCGAGCGCCTGGTCTGCTTGGCCCTGTTTCGTTAACCACCTCGGACTCTCCGGAACGAAGAACAACAAAATGAGCAGGACGATGGCTGGGAATGACTCGGAGCCGAACATCCATCGCCAACCAATGGCCGTATTCCAAGCTTCGTCACCTAATTCAGAAATAAAGTAGTTGACGAAGTAGACGACGAGCATGCCTCCAACAATTGCCAGTTGATTGACCGAGACCATGCGGCCACGGAACCGCGCTGGGCTGATCTCGGCGATGTACATCGGGCTCGTCATAGATGCCGCTCCAACGGCGAGCCCGCCCACCATTCGAAAGATGAAAAACTCAGTGAATGTATCGGGGACTGCCGTGCCAATCGCAGAGATCAGGAATAATAGGGCGGCAAGGATCAATGTGTTTCGTCGCCCAAAGCGGTCACTCGTCGTCCCCGCCAGCAAAACGCCGACGACACATCCGGCCAGAGCGCTGGCAGCCGCCCATCCTTTCAATGTCGCATCGAGTTGGAAATGGGATTGAAGGAAACCGATGGCCCCGGCAATCACCGCGGTGTCGTACCCGAATAAAAGACCGCCCAAGGCGGCCACCGAGCAGACCAGTACGAGATAGATCGAGCTACCTCGCCCGGAATGGGACGTGACGTGAGCGGATCGATCCGGATCCATGGGCAGACTCCATGGCTGTTTCCATATTTATTTTTTCATGGCGTTTTCCAACGCGTTGTGGCCGGTCTCCTGACCGGGCCACAGGCACCGTTTTCCAACCTGTTGTGGCCGGTCTCCTGACCGAGCCACAGGCACGATCTTCCCAGTGTTATGTTAGAACTCCTTGGTTTTTCAAGGCGTATTCCGCGCAAAGAGCAAAAGGAACCGAGGAACTACGCCGCGCTATCGCGAATGGCGCGAAATAGAGCCAGCATGTTCTCCGTGGGAGTGTCGGCTTGGATGTTATGGATCGAGTTAAAAACAAATCCCCCATTCTGATTAAAAACATCAATTCGCTCGCGAGCTTCCCGGTAAACCGCGTCGGGCGAGCCAAAAGCCATCGTTTGCTGAGTATTGATCCCGCCACCCCAGAAGACAATTCGATCGCCGAAGGTTTGCTTAAGCCGATCGGGTGCCATTCCATGGGCCGAGCACTGGACTGGATTCAGGATATCGAAGCCGGACTCAATGAGGTCGGGGATCAGGTCGAAGACGGAACCGCAGGTGTGGATAAATGTCTTCCAGTTCGATTGATCATGGATGAGCCGGTTCAGCCGTTGGTGAAAGGGTTGAAAGAGTTCGCGATAGGCCTTGATCGAGATAAAGAGCCCTTGCTGCATTCCAAAATCGGTGCCTGTGAGAACGACCACCTGAACCATATCGCCAAATAGATCAATGAGTCTTTCCAAGTTCTTCTCGGCAATCTCGCATTGGCGCTCGAATATTTCATGGACATAATCCTTGCGCGTGACCGTTGAAATGTACCATTCTTCGACATCGCGAATCCCTTTGGGGTGCTTCAGAAACGGTGCTGGAACCAAGGCGATGTCCCCAAATGCCGTCCCAGGGGCACTCAGGACGGCTCCGCAATCTTTCCGCGCCGCTAACCAGGCCCGCTGTTCCCGGAAATAGGCCAAATCGTCCGCAGTCAACGGCGCGAACTCTTCGAGGTTGTCCTCTGGATCGAGATGTTGATCGTCGACCGGTTCCTGGCGAATGATCGAATCAAAGAAATAACCCCCGTGTGGCATCTTGCCGCTGGGTGGTACGGATAAGTCACCTTCGGGATACATGTAGGTATAATGTTCGTCCGTGGTCACATTGAAATCGCCCGACACCAGTACTTCAGTACCGCCCCAAAGCTTGAATGGTTTCCAGTCGGTCGCTCGGGTACCAAAGATGCTCCTGGGTGGCGCGACACCGATGACATCAATGCCGAGAGCCTCGCGCAAGGCGTCGTCGACTTCGCCGAGCATTTGGTAGGGCTCGATCACCTTGACCCGGTAACCACTCTCGCCAAGCACGGCGCTCCGGAGCCGCGTCAGGGCAGCAACGTGGATTCCGGTGATAGACGTTGAGCCAAAATCGACACAGACTCGGTCAGGCTGTCGATGGGCGAGCGTCGTCTTCAATCGTTCCAGGCCTGTCATGTGGATTCCTGTTGTTTTCGGACCTATTTGGCTAAGTCTATTCCAAATGCGGCGAATCGGCAACCGGGGAGAATGGATCCCATTCCGTTCCGGACGGTTGATCCCTATAATGGACCGGAACCCCAGGACAAGGAATCCATGTTTCGCGTATTACTCAAATCGAAAATCCACCGAGCCCATGTCACGGACGCCAATCTCCTATATGAAGGGAGCCTGACGATTGATCAGAATTTGATGGACTCAGCCGACATCCTGGAGTACGAACGGATCGACGTCTACGATATAACGAACGGTGCCCGGCTCACGACTTATGCGATTTCCGGGCCACGCGGTTCTGGTACGATCTGCGCCAATGGGGCTGCCGCGCATCGGATTCATCCGGGCGATCTGGTGATCATCGTCAGCTACGGGCAGTACGATGAACGCGAGGTTGAATTTCACAAGCCGAATATTTTTCTGGTCGACAAGAAGAACCGCCCCGTATGACGGCTTCTTGCTTTTTTTGGAGAACGAGCCATGTCCCAAGTCTCCCGTCGTCATTTTCTTCAAGCTTCCTCGATTGCCGGTGCTTCGTTCCTAATTGCCGGCACACGTACCTCGGGAGAAATCCTCGGCGCCAATGATCGCATCCGAATCGCAATCGCAGGCCTGAACGGGCGGGGCCAAAGCCACCTCAGTGGTTTTTTGGGCGTGAAGAACGTCGAGATCGCCTACCTCGTTGATCCCGATCAGCATGTTCTCAGCGGAGCGATGAAGAGCCTCGAACGGAAAACGGATGGGCAATTCAACTGCAAGGGGATCTCCGACGTCCGCGAAGCGCTTGCCGACCCGGACGTTGATGTGCTGACCATTGCCGCTCCCAACCATTGGCATTCCCTGATGACCATTTGGGCCGCCCAGGCAGGGAAGCATGTGTATGTCGAGAAGCCAATGAGCCACGATGTCGTGGAAGGGCGTGTTGTCGTCGCGGCGCAAGCGAAGTATGGTGTCGTCATCCAACACGGTACGCAGAATCGTAGCAGCGCGGAAATCGCAGGCCTGCATGAGGCAATTCAAGCCGGCAAGTTTGGAAAACTAAAGATTTCCTATGGCTATTGCTGCAAACCGAGGGATGGAATTGGATTCAAAGAACCGTCCGATCCGCCTGCCCACCTCGACTGGAACCTATGGAGAGGACCGGCCGTCATCGATCAATTCCACGGTAACTATGTCCACTACAACTGGCACTGGTTCTGGAAAACTGGTAATGGAGACATGAACAACCAGGGAACCCACCAACTGGATATCGCGCAGTGGGCTCTGGATCAAGATCAAACCCATCCAGTCCGGGCCATGGCAATGGGCGGGCGATTCAAGTGGAACGACCAGGGCGAAACACCCAATACGATGTTTGGGATCGCCGAATATCCAAACGGGCAATCCGTTTTCTTCAATGTTCGGAATGTCAATTATAAAGGATATCGGCACCAGGTTGAAAATGAGTACTACTTTGAGGATGGCGGCAAAATTGTTGGTGGTAAATATTTCGCGCCGGGCAGCACTCAGGGTGAAAAGATCAACGTGCCTCGAGGGCATGTGACGCCAGGCGGAAACTGGGAAAGTTTCATCGCGGCCTGCCGAGCCGGGGATCCGGACATGGCCAATGGGAATGCCATCGAATCCCACACCAGTTGCACCCTAGGCCATCTGATGAACAATTCGTACCGTTTGGGAGTCAAAGTTCCATTCACCGCCGAAGCTGGAAAATTCGGCGACAATCGTGATGCGTACGAGCACTTCATGAAGCTCCATGAGATCATGCGCGATGGGGTCGGACTGCCGGAAGATGGCACCGAATACATCGTCGGCCCGTGGCTGACGTTCGATCCGTCGACAGAACGCTTTGTGGGAAATTTTTCCGAAGAAGCCAATGTCCTCCTCAAAGATCCCAACCGGGCCGGATTTGAAGTTCCAACGCCCACGGATGTCTGAGGAAGCCTCGGCCCTAAGGCCTCGTAAGAAAATAAATTGCCGATTTTGGCGAGGCGAGGACAAGGTTGCGAAGGAAGGCGAAGCAGACATATTGCTTATA
>JAFGFZ010000270.1 GCA_016930815.1 Pirellulales bacterium
TGCCTATCCTGTCGACCGGTCGTTAGAGCGGATTCAGGGGCGCAGCCGGCGGATACTCGAAACCTATCGCCGTGACGCAAGGATGGCGGCTCTGCAGAAACGCCAATCCATCAAACAACTTAAATACGAACAGACACGCCGGCGCGAAGCAGATGTCCTACGAAGGCAGGTTCGTATTGGCGTCGATGATATCATGCCAGCGGATGGGAATCCGCCCGCGGGACCGGGATTGGAGACTCCCGCGGAACATGGCATGCCGGCTCATGATCAGTCACTACAAGACACCACATCCCGGCCACTCGATTCCACCACGGAGGATGAGAAGAGCCAGTTCGCGCCAACCGCGCCTGGTGGTGCGATTCCTCCAGTCGAGTCGGACACTGTGGATGAGGCCACAGATCCATTGAGCCAGGAGCCCGCTGAGATCCCCGAAGGGAAGCCCGCGGATGATGCCCGGATTCCAGCGGATACCGGCAAGGAACCGGCCGACGTCGATCCATTTGGTGAAGCAGAATCACCCAGCAAAACCACCGAGGAAACGAGCGCGCCAACCAATGCTGGTCCTCCCGTGGAAGTCGGCCAGAAAGTCAATCGGAAAAAGCTGTTTGGAATTCTCGGCGGATTGATCGGCAACACCATTCGAGACAGCTTGCCCGACGTACCCGAAATCCCCAGCGGCGGCATGCCCTTGGGACCTGGGATGGGGCCGAGTACTGGGCCAGGAATGGAACTGGAAGTGCCGCCTTCTGAAACTCCTGACGATCCCAGCACAACGGATGACAATCTTTTCGAGGAAATGCCGGGTGAAGCCACCGAGGAGAATCCTTTCGGGGACGATCCCGAAGGAGCATCTGGCCCCTCCGAAAAAGCTACCGATGAATCTAGCGATGCCACAGACGATCCATTCGCCGACGATCCCGAAGAAGCATCTGGCCCCTCCGAAAAAGCTACCGATGAATCTAGCGATGCGATAGACGATCCATTCGCCGACGACCCCGAGGAATCACCTGATTTGGAAGAGTTGCCCACGAATACTTCTGGTGAGGATCCCTTGGGTGATCTTTTCAGCAATCAAGACGGGAATCTTGATGGCAATCCGTCCGGCACGTTGGATGATGGATCGCATGAGGTCCCCGATGATCCATCGGGAGACAATTTGTCCAATCATAAGATTCCAGACGATCCCTTTGATGTGGACTAGTCATGAAGCCGTGATATTTACTAAGATGGGCCCATCACCCGATGATTGGCTGTTGAACAGTCGACCGCTTCCTATTGACATGTTTGCTACCCTTTACCGCTGTCGGTTCCTTCACGTATTGGCCCTCTTGCTCTGCATGGTGGCCAATGGCTGCCGGAGGGACTCATCGAAGTCCACGGCATCCCAGAAACAAGATCCCGAGGAAAGCCTTAAGCTGATCGTGCGCTATCTCGAACGCAATGTAGCGCAGCCCTATTTTGATACATCCCGTGGTTTGGGAAAAAATGACATCTCAACTGTTATTAGCTCCTCCACTGTTTCCCATGAGCTTCTAAAACCGGATGAAACGCGGGATACCTACTGGGCTCGGATCACGATCGAAACATCGCAAACCTATGCATCCAAGCAACTTGATTCCAAAGATGAGAATGAACAGGATCAAAAGTCGAAGCAGGAGGAATCCAATACTGCAAACAACGGCGAGAACCTGGAAGACATGCTAGGGCTATCCGATGATTCTTACAATATCCGGGGAATGGCCATGCCGGATTCAACCGCGAACAATTCAGGATCTGCCGACAAAGCCAATTCCAAGACACCGACCTTCCAGCGAAGTGAAGGAACCTGGAAGGATATTGTCGAACTTAAATACGAAAAGAATCAATGGGTACTCGCATCTGAAATCAAATCCGAATGGCTTCGCAGCGACATGGAACGGGTTCTTGAGTTACATCGATATGGAATTCTCAGGTAATTCGTTTTCCAAGACGCTCAATCGAGCATCTCGTTTTGATCTTCAAGCAAACCGGCTCGCAATCCGCTCGACAATCAACCGGCCGATATTGAGTGATGCCGTGGCCGCAGGCGACGGCGCATTCACGACATGGAGCAACCGATCGGTTGCCTCGATAAGAAAATCGTCCACAATCAGACCATTTCGGGCAATAGCCTGAGCACGCACGCCTGCCGGGGCCGGCTTGAGGTGGTACGATTGAATGGCTGGCACAAGGCGCTGCAAGGCCCGTACAAATGCCTGCTTGCTAATGCTCCGCCACATCTCTCCAGATCCGATGCGCCAGTGCCGCAGCGCGAGCCTTATAAAACCAGAATAGGTGAATGCCTCGATCAAATCGCGGAGATTGAAATCGGTCTTACGATATCCCTCGCGGGCAAATGCGAGGACCGCATTCGGGCCGCATTCGTAACCGCCGCGGATCATGCGCGTGAAATGAACACCAAGAAACGGAAAGGCGGGATTGGGTACCGGATAGATCAGGTGATGGACCAGGTGGTGCGCCTCCTGCTTCAGCTCATAATATTCTCCACGGAACGGGACAATCGTTGCTTGCAGTCGTTGGCCGCTCTGTTTGGCAATCCGGTCGCAATAGAGGCCACCGCAGTTGATTGCCTGCTCGGCCCGGTAATCACCGGTTGTCGATTCGATCACAACGGAGTCTGGCTGGGCATGGATTTTCACAACCTGGCTGCTGGTAACGACCTGGCCGTTGCGTTCCAGGATCCGTTCCGCAAATCGTCGACAAACGGCAACAAAATCAACGATCCCAGTTTCTGGAACATGAATGGCTCGGACACCTGATGCGAAGGGTTCGAGTTCAGCAAGGCGGTTACCGCTGATCAGGGAGCATTGGACACCATTCGCCTGGCCATTTTTAAAGATACGTTCCAGGGCTGGCAGTTCCATATCATCGACCGCGACGATCACCTTGCCACAGATATCGAAAGGGATTCCTTCACGCCGGCAAAAGGCGACGATCGCCTGCTTTCCATCACGGCAATTGGCCGCCTTCAAAGAGCCGGGCCGATAATAGATCCCCGAATGCAAGACACCCGAATTGTGTCCGGTTTGGTGCTGGGCAATGTCGGATTCTTTTTCCAAGACCATCACTCGCCGGCCTGGGAATCGGTCTGAAAATTGATACGCCGTTGCCAGTCCAACAATACCGCCACCGATGATAATGAGATCGCTTGAATGCATGAGATCCGGGATGAATTGAATGCCGATTAATGTCGAAAATGTCGCCGGCCGGTGAAGATCATTGGGAGGCGATGCCCGTTGCACGCTTTGATCACATCGTCGTCACGCCGGGATCCACCCGGTTCGATGATAGCGGCAACGCCAGCTTTTGCGGCAAGGTGGATTGAGTCCTCGAACGGGAAAAAGGCATCGGAAGCCAGGACGGCGCCGTCGGCTTTGTCTCCTGCCTTGCGAATGGCAATCTCGACGGAATCCACGCGGCTCATTTGACCTGCCCCCACGCCGATGAGCGATCGTTCTTTCACAAGAACAATGGCATTCGATTTAACATGCCGGACAGCTGCCCACGCAAAGGAAAGATCGACCATCTGGGCCGCCGTTGGCTCCATCTGGGTCACAATTTTCCAATCCGCGATATTGTCTGGCAAATCATCTCTTTCTTGGCAGAGGAACCCACCATGGATATGCCGCCATTGGTGCGATGCCGTACCGGGAGATGGCAAGCCAATTTTGACTAGCCGCACATTGGCTTTCCATTTTGGTTTTGTTGTCAGCATGGTAAGTGCCGCCGGTTCGAAATCCGGGGCGACGATTGCTTCGACAAATTTTCCGGGTTCGCATAGGAAGGCGGCCGTCGATTCGTCCACCGGTCCGTTGAAACCAAGAACAGACCCGAATGCGCTGACCGGATCACCATCCCAGGCCCGTTCAATGGCTTCGCGGAGCGTGTTGGCGGACGCTGCGCCACACGGATTGGTATGCTTGATCACAACGGCCGCCTTGTCGGGCAACGACCGGGCCGCAGCCCAGGCACCATCCAGGTCAAGGTAGTTATTGTACGAAAGCTCCTTGCCATTCAGTTTTTCGGCTGTGGCGAGCGTTGGCTGGTCTTCAGAAACTCGAAGCGCGTATAAGGAAGCAGCTTGGTGGGGATTTTCGCCATATCGGAGCGTGGCGTGGCGATTGAGGTGGAGATAAAAGAGCGGCGGAAAGGCATCTGCCTCGGGAACATCGTCGTCACTGGAAAGGTCCGAACCATTGGCCAAGTTTGCAAAATAATCGGCGATCGCCATATCATAACTCGCGGTTCGAGCAAACGCTTCACCGGCCAGGCGCCGGCGCAGCTGGGGCGTTGTTGAACCATTGGACTCGATTTGCTGGGCAATCTCGTCGTATTGACGCGGATCCGTCGCAATGGTGACGAAAGCATGGTTCTTCGCAGCCGCCCGAACGAGTGTCGGCCCGCCGATATCGATTTGTTCAATCGCCTCGTTAAGAACCACTTCTTCGCGAGCGATTGTCTGTTCGAACGGGTACAGGTTCACGACCACCAAATCAAACGGAATGATATGATGCCTATCGAGAGCCCTCATGTCATCATCCCGATCGCGGCGGCAGAGGATGCCACCATGGACTTTAGGGTGCAGTGTTTTTAGCCGGCCGTCCATCATTTCCGGAAAACCGGTGTAATCGGAAACTTCCTGGGCCGCGATACCTGCCTCGGCAAGGTGCCGGCGGGTGCCGCCGCTACTTGTGATTTCAATCCCCGCGGCAATGATCCGTTTGGCGAAATCGATGAGTCCGGTTTTGTCACTGACGCTGATTAGAGCACGACGCATTCTAGGAGAGTTCATGATTTGGAAATCGTACTAGCAAAGGAATCAGAAAAAAAGTCGAACCCGCGACCGGGGGGGCCCGTACACAATGCAGAAAGTTTGAGCCGCTCACAATACCATACGCTCGTCATCCCGTCCAATCGGCGTACTCCGTTCCAATACCCCCTTCACCTCCGTTGTGGATGCGTCTTCGGCTGGATGACGAGCCCTTTCTTCAGAAAATGCCCCCCAATCGCCTTGCGATTGGGGCACTGAAAAGCGTCCGAATTCGTTCGCCGGCTTAGTGCATGAACCGGCATCTTCGGCAGGATGCCCTGATTCCTGGACACATCCGCCTGTCCAGATCGGATGGCCCGGCGAGATCCTACATCCGGTGCACCCGTTTTTTGTCGAGCCAATCGGCTAAGCCGTACAAGCAGATCAAAAACGAGCGGGTGATAACGGTTCTGCGAAGAATATGGCGCATTCAATGCAATTCCATTTTTTGACATGTGTCCAGCATGTTCTATATTGGTTTGGCTGTCACTCTGGACCCGTGTTGCAGTCAGGTTGGAAACCAGCCTCTTGCGCGACGACTGGAAAGGCCACGAATCGGCGCGCCCCATTCACCAAAACCAGACCGCGTCCCCTCCCGTTTGCGACGCGACCATGTTCCTTTTGGTCTTTACGGAAAGAGTCTATGGCACGCTGGGTCGCTCCATTTTGCCGGTGTTCTGACCGATCTGCGTCGCTCTGGCGTGTTTTGGTCCTCCTTGTTGCTATATGCTTGCCGGCATCCCTTCACGGCGATCCGGGAACGCAAGAAGTGACGCATATCCCCTTCCAATCGCTACCAGACGCGATTCACTCGCTCCTGGAACGCGGCCGCCAATTGGAAGCAAACCGATCTTGGGCAGAGGCCCTCACACTCTATGAAGAGGCGATGCGGGAGTATCCAAATGATGCTTCTCTGCTGGAACGCTATGATCTGGCGAAATTGCATTTCAGTTTGGGGCGGCGATACGAAGATGACAGTTTCTGCCAGACCTTAAATAGCCTCAGTACACTACAGGCAAAACAGATATACTCCGATGTATTACTAAAAATTCAATCACACTACGTGACAACACCAGCATGGAGGAATCTCGTTGTTCGCGGTACAAAGGCCCTCGATATTGCCTTGGCCAACAATTCATTCCTCGCCCAGAACAATCTATCGCGGAAGGAACCCGAAGAGCTCAACGACCTGCGTCGCAAATTGTACGAAGTCGTGGGGCAATACAGGATCCAAAACCGGTACGATGCCTCGGTTGTCGTTGATGTGGTCGCCCGCTATGCCCATGCTCGAATTGGCCTGAACCCCTCGACGACCTACCTGGAATACGCGGCTTCCGCCGCGGAGGGTTTGGACCATTACTCCGCGTTTCTGACACCAAGTCAACTCAAGGACATCTATTCACAAATTGAAGGCAACTTTGTCGGCTTGGGTGTTGAGTTGAAAGTGGTCGATGGGGGGCTCTTGATCCTTGATGTCATTCCTGGCAGCCCGGCCCAAGAGGCAGGTATTCTGAGTGGCGACCGAATTATCGAGGTCGATGGACGGCCAACGATCGGCCTGACAATCGATGAGGCGGCATCGCTCCTGACGGGTGTTGAAGGGAGTATCGCCCAGTTGATTGCCGTGACATCGGACCAGCCACCTCGTCCCGTTGCCGTCCGCCGCCAGTATATCGAGGTGCCAAGCATCGAAGATGCTCGGATCATCGATTCGGCCAGCGGTATCGCTTACATCCGGCTACCGACATTCCAAAAGTCCAGTAGCCAGGATCTCGATGCTGCCCTGTGGGATCTCTATCACAAGGGGATGCGGAGCTTGATTCTCGATCTGAGGGGGAATC
Organism: Pirellulales bacterium; assembly: GCA_016930815.1. Classification (GTDB taxonomy): domain Bacteria; phylum Planctomycetota; class Planctomycetia; order Pirellulales; family Lacipirellulaceae; genus JAFGFZ01. The sequence continues at coordinate 6,691 of JAFGFZ010000270.1, forward strand.
CGGGCGGGTTGTTGACCGCATCGGTCGAGGTCGCCGATAAGTTCATTACCCAAGGTGGCATCGTGTCGACCCGAGGCCGGAATCCAATGGAGGACTATAACTACTCCGCCCACCGCGAGGGGACCTGGCGGGTACCTCTGGTCGTGCTGATCGATGGCAACAGTGCCAGTGCCAGCGAAATTCTGGCCGGAGCCATCCGCGACAGCCACCGAGGGACTCTTATTGGCGAGCGATCCTATGGCAAGGGATCGGTCCAAGGAATTTTCCCCCTCGGCACCACGGGCAGTGGCCTGAGGCTCACCACCGCGAAATTTTACTCACCCAGTGGTCGCGCAATCAGCCAGGTCGGAATTCATCCCGATATCGTCGTGCGACAAGCTGCGAAGCCGACCACCGACCCACAGTCCACTTCGAACGCTGCCAAGGCGGCCCAGGACGATGCCGCACTCAATGCGGCCGTCCAGGCTGCCAGGCAGCAAATCGCTTCCCGGTAATGGAGCGGGCATTGGTTGCGGTTATGCCATGCCAGGCCTTATACTGGCATGGCTTGCTAGTTGAATCAGAACGAACTGGGAACCAATCGATTCTCCAGAATTCCTCAAATCCCTCTGGCCGCCGAACCCACCTAATGGGATGACCCATTCCCATTTCATCAAATCCAGACCGACTGAAGCCATGGACGAAGACGAATATTTGAATGCCGACGAGAATGATTTCGAGACCGACGAGCTGGAGGACATGGACGAGGGGCCTCCCCCACCGCCGGCCGATCATGTGGTTCACATCTACGAGTATGGCAAGTTCCTCCGAACCATCGAGCAAGCTTTCACAGCCGAGGTGGCGGAAGCGTTCGCATCGGAGTATAACCGCACCGCCAAACCATACGGTCGCTTCGCCGTCGCTGGCAAGGAAAAAACACGCGCGAAAAAAACCGTTCCTTGGCGAAATGGCATATCGTCCAAGTAGTCTGATTGACTTGCAAAGTAGTTCTCCCGTCCGCCAGGCCCGGTTCATTCGTCAAGATCGATACAACGAGACACCCGCTGGTCATGTCCGGCTGATTTCGCCGCTTTTATCGATTGTCCGCTCTTAGTATCAATCCAGTCGGCGGCATCGACTGCCTCCCATCCATGAAAATGTGACGTGCAGTTCACGGTGTTCTATAATTGATGGCTTCCATTGACGAATGCGCAACTTAGGTTCGCAGGCAAAGGACCCGCAGATTCCCATGACCGGGCCACACAGTTTGCTCCCGATTCGACAGTAGCGCAAGCGGTCAATAGCACGACAATACGTTTCCTTTGCTCTGTGTATGTTTTGTCCCTACCCGTGGACGGAGTCCTACCATGTTGTCATTTCATCGTTTTGCCCGTTGTTTGCCAGTTGTCGCTATCACGTGGATCGCCGTCCTATCCCCAGCGATTGCTTGGGGGCAGTTTCGGATTCCGGAAGAA
>JAFGFZ010000271.1 GCA_016930815.1 Pirellulales bacterium
CAAGTCAAACTATTGCATTATTTGGAAGATCGGCTCGGTCAGCAATTGGATGGGATCGTCACTGGTGTTGAGAATTATGGCCTGTATGTTGCCGGGATTGATCTGCCCGCCGAAGGGCTGGTTCATATCGCGTCCCTGATCGATGATTATTACCGATACGACCGCGCATCTCACACGCTGACCGGCTCACGATCCAAGAGTGTTTACCGGTTGGGCGATTCCGTGCGAGTGGAAGTTGCTTCAGTCGACATAGAGCGCCGGGAACTGAGTTTTCGCCTTGTTGGCCATCGTTCCAGAGCTGGAAAGAGTCCTGGCAAACGAGGATCGAAAAAGGAAGCTCTTCATAAGGATGGCCGCCGCCGGGTGACACATCAGCATAGCCGAAAGCCAGGCAAGGGCCGGGGGGAAGATCAAAATTGAAACATGGTCTAGCGAGTCGCGATCCGGCCGCTACAATGGGCGCCGTGCGTTGATTCGCTCGATTGGAAGCCCCTATACGAAAAAAAGAACCAGACTACCGATTTCGAATGTCTACTGCACCACTCCAGACATCTCTCTACGATAATCATGTCCATGCCGGAGGTCGAATGGTCGATTTTGCCGGCTGGTCGATGCCGATCCAATACACATCGATTGTTGAAGAGCATCATTGCGTGCGGAAAGCACTCGGCGTGTTCGACATTTCGCATATGGGCCGGCTCAATATCAGCGGGGCTGATGCGGTCAGATTGATCGATCATGTATTTACCCGGCGTGTTGTGGACATGAAACCAAACCAAATCCGGTACGGGCTCGTCTGCAACGAGGCGGGCGGTATCCTAGACGATGTGCTGGTCTACCGGCTGTCCGCCGACACGGAAGCAACCTCGGGCATTTCGCATCGCATGGTCGTCAATGCGAGTAACCGCGAGAAAATCGTTGCCTGGCTAAATGAAAAACAAAAGCGTGGCGGTTTCGATGCGAAAATCGCAGACGTCACTCTGGAAACGGCAATGATCGCCGTCCAAGGGCCCAATGCGATCCAGGTCTTGAATCCCCTCGTGGATGTGGATGCGGGCTCCATGCGATACTACACAGGCCAGGTCGCCAACATCGCTGGGCATGATTGCTATATTAGCAGGACCGGATATACGGGCGAAGATGGCTGGGAACTGATTGTAACCGCCCCAGCGTCAACGGCCGTTTGGGAAATTGTCCTGGGTGCCGGTCACTCAGCGGGAGCCAAACCGGTGGGGCTCGGTGCCCGCGACACCCTCCGCCTCGAAGCCGCGATGCCCCTTTACGGCCACGAACTTTCCGAGACAATCAGTCCCGTGCAGGCAGGACTGGGATTTGCCTTGAACCTCAAAGATCGTGACTTCATTGGCCGGGATGCCATTGTCCAATTCCAACAAGATACAGCGTTACCGGTTCGCATCGGACTTGCACTGGATGGGAAACGCATCGCCCGCGAGGGAGCAACGGTCTTCTGTCAAGGAAAGCCGATCGGCGCAGTGACGAGTGGAACCTATTCACCAACTCTCGATCGGCCCATCGCGATGGCGTACGTATCCCCTGATTCGAGCCAACCGGGGACCCAGCTCACCATTGATATCCGCGGTAAGGATTCCCCCGCAACGGTGGTGCCATTACCGTTTTACTCACGGTCCTAGATAGGAGGATTGCCTTGAATCCTGATCAATTGCTCTTCACCAAAACACACGAATGGGTTGCCGTATCCGAACAGGACGGTGGAAAAGTTGTGACGGTAGGCCTATCGGCATTCGCGATCGAGGCCCTGACGGACTTAGTCTATCTTGAGTTGCCTAAGGTCGGTTCGCAGGCAACGGCCGAAGAACCGTTTTGTGAAGTGGAATCCGTCAAGGCGGTCAGTGATCTTTATGCCCCAGTCTCCGGGAAAGTGATTGCAGTGAATGACGGGCTTCCCAATGCCCTGGAAACACTCAGCGACGATCCCTATGGCGCTGGCTGGATTGCCAAAATCGCCGTTTCTGACGATTCAGAACTGGACCGGTTGCTGGATCACGCAGCCTATCAGGCGATGTGTCAAGAGGAAGCATAAGGATCCTATGCCGTATTTCTACAATACTCCAGAAGATCAGCACGCGATGTTAAATAGGATAGGTGCTGCATCGGTCGATGAACTCATGGAATTGGTTCCGTCCGGATTGCGGTTGCATCGGCCATTGGATCTCCCGAAGGCAATGACGGAAATCGAACTCGATGCGCACCTGCAAGCTCTGGCTGCATCGAATCAACCGGCTAGTGAATTCGTCTGCTTCTTAGGGGCAGGGGCGTACGATCATCATGTTCCGGCGGTCGTTGACGCGGTGGCGGCCCGGAGCGAATTCTACACGTCGTATACTCCCTATCAGGCGGAGGTCAGCCAGGGCAATTTGCAGGTCATGTTCGAATACCAATCCCTGATAACACGGCTGACCGGTATGGATGTGGCCAACGCCAGTGTCTATGACGGTGCCACGGCCGTGACCGAGGCCGTCCTAATGGCGATCCACTGCACCCAACGCCCCGGCCGTGTCCTTGTGCCAACGTCACTCCATCCGGAATACCGGCAGACGATTGCGGCTTATCTGATCAACTTCGGGACGGAACTCGTGACACTTCCCGCATCCGATGGAACGCTTGACCCTGGCGATTTGGACGCGGCGCTCGACGACCGAACCGCGTGCGTTGTTCTCCAGCACCCCAACTTTTTTGGCTGTCTGGAAGATATGGAGCCAATGGTACGGGCGGTCCACGATGCCGGGGCCCTGGTGATTTCGGTCTTTGACCCGATCAGCCTTGGTCTCCTGAAGAGGCCTGGAGATCTCGGTGCCGACATCGCCGTCGCCGAGGGGCAAGCCCTGGGATCGCCACTCTCCTTTGGTGGCCCCTATCTGGGCATCATGGCCTGCCGCGAACCATTCCTCCGGCGGATGCCAGGACGGATTGCCGGTCAAACGATCGACCGGGAGGGCAAACGCTGCTTTGTGCTAACACTTCAAACTCGCGAACAGCATATCCGCCGCGCGAAGGCAACTAGCAATGTTTGCACGAACCAGGGTCTGCTCGCCCTTCGTGCAACCGTCTTCCTGGCTCTTTTAGGACCCCAGGGCCTCCGGGAAATGGCTGAACTCTGTTTGCAGAAGAGCCATTATCTGGCTCGATTGCTCTGTGAAAACGATCGTTTTTCTCTCGCCTTTGGGGCACCCACGTTCAAGGAATGCGTCATCCGTGACGCGGAAAACCGGGTCGATGATCTGCTTGCCAGGGCCCGCTCGGCCGGCTTTCTGGCCGGGATCCCGCTGAGTCGTTGGTATCCGGAACATGAGGACTGTTTCCTCATCGCCGTGACGGAAAAGAGAACGCGCCATGAAATGGACGCCCTTGCCGAGCTATTCCGCCAGTCTTGCCGATAGAAATGAGAAACACCTACGATACTCAGCTCTTATTTGAACTTTCCCAACCCAATCGCCGCGCTGCACGATTCCCGGCCTGCGATGTGCCGGTTCGGCCGGCCGAGGAACTCCTGCCATCTTCCGCTGTCACCTCGATCCCCCCTGCCCTTCCGGAACTTTCGGAGCCAGAGGTGGTTCGGCATTTTGTGAATTTGTCGACACGGAACATGTCGGTGGATACGCACTACTACCCGCTCGGTTCGTGTACCATGAAATACAATCCCAAAAGGAACGAACGTGGTGCCGCACTGCCCGGATTCCTTCATCTCCATCCTCTTCAGCCGGACGCGACGATCCAGGGGATGCTGCGGATGTTGTATGAATTGCAAGGTTATCTTTCCGAAATCGGCGGGTTGAGTGCCTGTTCGTTACAACCCGCGGCGGGAGCCCATGGCGAATTAACCGCCCTGCTAGTCGCGGCAGCCTATTTTCGCGACCGGCAAGAGCATCGAACGAAAGTCCTCATCCCCGACAACGCCCACGGTACGAATCCAGCCAGCGCGGCCATGAGTGGTTTTTCGGCGGTGACCGTCCAAACGCACGCGAATGGTTTGGTCAATATGCACGATCTGGCCGAAAAAATCGACGAGGACGTGGCCGTCTTCATGATGACCAATCCAAACACATGCGGTGTTTTCGAACCAGAAATCCGCGCGATCGCGGACCTCGTTCATCAACAGGGAGGATTGATCTACCTGGATGGCGCCAACATGAATGCGATCCTGGGCATCGCTCGCCCAGGCGATTCTGGCGCGGATATGATGCACTACAACCCACACAAAACGTTCAGCGGCCCCCATGGCGGAGGCGGGCCGGGAGCGGGACCCATCTGCGTGACCGAACAGCTCGGATCCTATTTGCCCGTGCCCGTCGTCGCTCGCGAGGGCGACCGGTTTTACCTCGATTACCAGCGACCGAAATCCATTGGCCGCGTCCGGTCCTTTTTTGGCAATACCGGTGTCTTGGTGCGGGCCTATGCCTATATTCGCACGCATGGGCCGGATGGCTTGAAACAAGTCGCCCAAAACGCGGTCCTCAATGCAAACTATCTCCTTGCACAAATCAAAAACATCCTACCTGTACCGCAGGGTGATCGGTGCATGCATGAATTCGTCGCTACCGCGGCCGAATTGAAACGCACGCGGAATGTGTCGGCAATGGATATCGCGAAACGACTCTTGGATTATGGATTCCATGCACCAACAGTCTATTTTCCACTGACGGTCCAAGAAGCCATGATGATTGAACCGACCGAGACCGAGAGCAAAGAAATGCTCGATGCCTTTGCCCACACACTCGCTGTCATCGTCGAAGAGGATCCGGAACTGCTACACCATGCTCCCCACACCACGCCAGTCAGCCGCCCGGATGAAGTGAAAGCCGCCCGGCAGCCCATTTTGGCGTATTAGAGTCTTCGTCTGTAACATGCGCGCGTGGTGCGCGCATGTTTGTAAGCCCTTTTGGGTTGCGGGCTTGGCACGCGTTGGGCTATTCCTTCAATCCGACATCGCTCGGGGAAGGAAATGGATCCGTCTTGGCCAGGCGTTCTATTTTGCGTTCCTTGGCCGTTTTCCCGAAACCAATCAGGTGACCGTTCGGAGCGAGCCCTGACTGGCAACCAGCCATCATCATAATCGCGGCCATCGCGATGCATCGGATGGCGTCCTTTTGTTTCGTATTCATATTGGTTGTGCGATGAGAGCCATACTCCGTGCGCGATGAATGAACTATGCCATGATGCCACCGAGGATGCGTCGATCCATCATTTTATCTCCCCCATGCCGGCCGATCCTGGGAAAGAAACTCGCGAGTGGTCAGGGGTTTTTTCGAATCGGTATTGGGGGCAAATAGCCGCTGCCAGAATGAAACATGATTGTCACTCGTATTGGAGGCCAATAGGGGCGGTGTTAGAAGTCGCTTGGTGTTATTCCATGCATGAGCACTACTCGCTAATGTGTTATTCCACACCCGCGCGCTCCCCGCTTGGAGCTGTTGGACACCTTCGCGCAAAGTGTCGGTTCCGCTTTGCAGCGTATTCATGCCCTGGGACAGCGGTGCCAATGGTGATGCGTTGCCGGATCCCTTCCCGCCCTTGGATTGTGGCCACAAGGAGGGTATTTCAACTGGCCAAGAGGCAAGTTGGACGGGGGACTTCGTCTCCTTCGAATCGACGGACCGCCGATCGAGTTTTGTTTTTTTATGGTCAGATGCGGCAAAGCCTTTCTCCGAGGGCCATAACCTGGAAGACCAACTGTCTCCGGAAACGGATGTGCATCCTGACAACAGGATAGCGGTTAATGAAATCCACAAGCATGCAACGAGTGCGCGTTTGGGCATGGTGGTGGTTCCTCGTGGTGGAGCAATGGTATACAACAGACCAAAGGTCCCTATTGGGCTGAGTGGGGACACCCGTCCAAAATGGCGGCGGAGTGTCCCAAAAACGGCTTGTTTCGTCCAGGCGAATTGTGCCAAGTTCTTGATTGGAAATGGCCGAACTACCTTGGAACAACGTGGGACTACGCACTCATGGAATCATTTACGAATCATTCTGGGGAACTTGGGTAATCGCGGGAGTATGGGTAGACATGGCGGACAAAAAAATTGGATTTCTGGGTACGGGCCGCATGGCGACAGCTCTTGCTGCCGGCTTTGTACGGGCCGGATTGGTGGCCTCGGAACAGATTGCCGGGAGTGATCCGGACGAAACCGCTCGGCACAGGTTTTCCGAGGTGGTACCTGGAGTGGAAATTGGGGATCGGAATACCGAAGTTGCACAGCGATCGAACATCCTATGGATCGCAGTGAAACCGCCCTTGGTACCAGCCGTGTTGGCGGATATCCGGGCCGTTATTGGGAAGGAGACTCTGGTTGTATCGATTGCGGCCGGAGTGACATTAACTGAAATGGCTCACCAAATGGAAACCGGATCCCGCCTGATTCGGGCGATGCCAAATACGCCCTGTCTGATCGGCATGAGTGCGACCGCATATGCGCTGGGCACCCATGCGACCCCGGAAGATGGCCGGTTGATCCACGATTTTTTCTCGGCGGTTGGCGTGGCATTTCAGTTGGATGAGGAGTTCCTCGATGCGGTGACCGGACTTTCTGGATCGGGACCCGCATTCATCTACGCAATGATCGAAGCGATGACGGAAGGAGGTGTGACGATGGGCCTTCCGCGAACCCTGGCGTCCCAACTGGTGGTCCAAACGGTTCGAGGGGCGGCTGAGATGATTCGAGTCACTGGGATCCAGCCGTCGGTCCTCCGAGATCAGGTCACAAGCCCCGGTGGCACCACGGCTGCAGGCCTGGCTGCTTTGGAACAGGCCAACTTCCAGAACGCTGTGGTGGCGGCGATCGAGCAGGCTACCCGGAGGTCGCATGAACTTGGTGCAATCCGCCGGGGGCTCAAATGATTCTTGCTCGACCACAGTGGACCAGGGTGACCATCTGCCGCTCCTCTTTGCAGCAAGGGAGCCCTGTTTTTCGCGTACCCTCAAACCCCAGCCTGGTCTCGTGGTCCGCACCGCCATCCACCAAAATGCCACCATCCCATGTTCCGCATCTGCTCGTTCAAGTAGCGGTTTTGCGTCCCTGGCGCTTTGCATGAACTGTCATTGCGTTTACACTACGGCTTGGAGAGAGCCGTTCCGGAGAACGGGGTGGATATTTTGCCTCCGGCTGGATCGTATGATGGTCTGGCTCCCATTCGAATGGAGAACGCGACGCATGTCGATCTTCTGTATTGTCGACGATAAACACGTGCCCATCTATCGTATCCAATGGATCTCCAGAACGCCCCATTTTTGTGGCGAGGAGGACTGTTGCCGTGAGGGATGGTATGAAATTCGGCTTGAACAGGGTGAATCGGTTTGGGCTCGCAACGCCGAAGAACGAGATCAAGTAATCCGGGCAGTCGAGGCCTGGCATCAAGGGAAAATGCCTGATAGTGATGAATCTTCCTGGTGATTTGTCATTATTGCGAACAGGAGCCATATCATGGAACAACGTGAAAACGAACTGCAATGGATAGAAACCTACTATATTTTTTTCCCCTCGGACCGCCGGCCAACGCTGATGCAGATTGATACAGCGCTCAGTAAAATTAATGACAGATGCCAATTGGAAAATCGTGAAGCGGATGAAGATGGCCTCTTCGAATCGATCCTGGTCGACGCACCCGATGATCATGCCGCCATAGAAATCAGCTATGAAACGGGTGAATCTGTCACGGAACAGAGTCTCGAACTGGCCAAGCAACTCCGCGATGAGTTGGATCAAGAACAACTCCGGACGCTTGTCCAGTCGGATGCGAGACTCGATGTGATGCACTTCGAACGGGTGGAAACCAGTCTGGCAAGCGAGTGGAACGAGAACGAAGAAGATGATTTGGAGGAGATGCTGGATCCCTCGTCGCTGCTTCTGGCTGTTGATGCATTGGCGACACTGGTGGGTGGGATTCCGATCGATCCAGCGTCGGGTAGTGTGCTGATGTGATGGATCCCCTGACCGCATTCAAGGAGTTTCCAACGTGCTTGCGAAAGATCTCAAGCCTGGCGTGATCATCAATTATCAGGATGCGCCGCATCTTATTGAAAGCGTCACCGTGCAGACCCCATCCGCTCGCGGGGGCTCGACACTCTATAAATTCCGTGCCCGCAATGTCGTCACGCGGCAAAAAGCAGATTTCTCGATGAAGGGGACGGATACCTGTGCCGATGCGGACTTCCACCGCCGTGAAGTTAAACTCATGTATTCGGATGGGGAGGAAGTCTACTTTCTGGATCAGACCGATTTCAATCAATACACGCTCCCGAAGGCCGATATCGCGTCGCAATTACCCTATATCACGGAGGATCTCGAAGGAGTCCGTGTCTTGATCTACAACGATCAGTGTGTGGCCATCGAAATCCCGGCCGCCGTCACGCTCACCGTGACGCAATGCGATCCAGGTGTGAAAGGGAATTCGGCGACCGCTCGAACCAAACCGGCAACTCTTGAAACGGGCCTCGTGGTGAATGTGCCTGAGTACCTGAAAGAAGGTGAGACCATTAAGGTCGACACGCGGACCGGTGAATTTCTTTCGCGCGCCTAACGGAAGATCAAGCTTTTTTCTTAGCCATCTTCAAGATTGCGGATTCGTTGGGAAATTCGCCCGTGGCGAGTTTGGAATAGATGCGTTCCCCATCGACATCGATCTCAAAGCAGCCCCCGCCCGAGGGGACCATTTCGAAGCTAGAGATTTTCGTCTTGAATTGTTCGAGCAACTTAGCCGCCAAACTGACGGCCCTCGGCTCGTAATTTCAAGAACAGCAATATTCAAGTCGAATTTTCATCCAGAGGCACCTCTTTCATAGAGAACAATTTTAAGCACCCAGTTCCCCCTTGTCTAAATCAAGCAAGATGCGATGTCAATCCGGCATAGATACGCCACATTCGGAAGGGCAATGGTCCGCGCGGAAGATCGAAATTAGGCCAGTTTCCGGTATTTGAATCGTTTCGGTTCGTCAGCATCCTCACCGAACCGTTGCTTGCGTTCTCGTTCATAGGTATCGAAATTCCCCTCGCACCAGTGGGCATAGCCATCCCCTTCGAAGGCGAGGATATGGGTTGCCAAGCGGTCGAGGAACCAGCGATCATGGCTGACCACGACCGCGCAGCCGGCAAAATTCGAGATCGCCTCTTCGAGGGCTCGGAGCGTGTCGACATCCAGGTCGTTTGTGGGTTCATCGAGCAGGAGCACGTTGCATCCGAGACGCAATAGCTTTGCCAGATGGACGCGATTCCGTTCACCACCGGAGAGGACACCGACCTTTTTCTGCTGGTCGGGGCCGAGAAAGTTGAAACGTGCGACATAGGCTCGGGCATTGATTTTCCGCCCGCCTCGGCCTCCAAGTTCGAGCGTCTCATGGCCGCCTGAGATTTCTTCGTAGACCGTATGTTCGGCAACGAGATCGTCCCGGCTCTGATCCACATAACCCAGTTCGATGGTTGGGCCGATGATCAGTTCTCCGGAATCGGGGGTTTCCTGGCCCATCAGCATCCGGAGAAGTGTCGTCTTCCCGGCACCGTTGGGACCAATGATCCCAACAATTCCGCCGGGTGGCAGGCGGAAATGGAGATGCTCAAAAATGAGCCGATTGCCGTAGGCTTTGGAGAGATCCTTTGCCTCAATCACTTGGTCTCCGAGTCGAGGTCCGGGCGGGATTTGGATTTCCAGTTCGTCGAGCCGGTCCTTGCCCGAATCGGCGGCCATCGTTTCGTACGCATTGATCCGCGCCTTGCTTTTCGCCTGTCGCGCGCGGGGCGCCATGCGAATCCATTCCAATTCCCGTTTCAATGCCCTCTGTCGGGCCGTGGCCTGTTTCTCTTCCACGGCTAGACGCCGCTCCTTCTGCTCTAGCCAGGATGAGTAGTTCCCTTTCCATGGAATTCCCTCGCCTCGATCGAGTTCTAAAATCCAGCCAGCCACGTTGTCGAGGAAATACCGATCGTGCGTCACGGCAACCACGGTGCCGGCATATTCGGCCAGATGCCGTTCGAGCCAAAGGACACTTTCCGCATCCAAGTGATTGGTCGGTTCATCGAGGAGGAGCAAATCGGGATGTTGGAGCAGAATGCGACACAGGGCAACCCGCCGCCGCTCTCCGCCGGAGAGTTTCGTAACATCCGCGTCACCGGGCGGGAGATTCATCGCGGTCATGGCCACCTCCACCTGCCTGTCCAGTTCCCATGCATGGATCGCATCGATGCGGTCCTGGACATCCGCCTGGCGATTCAGTAGTTTCTCCACCGCGTTCGGATCGGTCGCATTTCCAAGCTGCTCGGAAAGCCGCTCGAATTCAATCAACAGCGCCCGTATTGGCGCCACGGCCTCCTCGACATTATCCAACACACTTTTATTGGGATCGAGTTGTGGTTCCTGTTCAAGGAGCCCGACCGTGAATCCAGCGGTCAACTGAGCCGTACCATCGAACTCGGTGTCCCGGCCAGCCATGATCCGAAGCAACGTGCTCTTACCGGCCCCGTTACGACCAAGAACGCCAATCTTGGCTTCCGGAAAGAATGCGAGCCAGATATCTTTCAATATTTCCCGCTGGCCGATTTTTTTTGTCAAACCGGCCATTTGATAGATGTATTTTTGCGTCATGAAAGTCCCCGCGGAACCTTTCTAAGGCCGTGCCGTTTCCGGCCGGATTGGTTCCAGGATGAAGGTATACTGATAAGGCTGGTTTCCTGGGAGTGTATATTGCGGATGGGTTCGAGCCCCCCAGCTATTATCGCCACCAACACCGTGCACTTGATGGTCCAGATTCACCGTGATTGTATCCCGCCGGGGTAATTGGTAGTTGTGTGTCGCCTGCTCAAGATCGGTCATCGTGAATGGCCAGGCCGAAAAATTGAAAGGTTCCAAGCCAGTCGCTTGGATCCCGAAGCCATCCGCATTCGTGAAGCGTACCCACCGGACATCGCTTCGATTTCCGGTGTCTTGAGCCCGCAGGTAGGGATGCACTAGTTCCTGAACCGTCTGTTCGAAGATAGCAATCTCACCGCCCGTTTTTCGATCCCAGTAGGTTTCATGAGGGCCACGTCCATACCATTGGACCCGATCCAAATCACCTGGGATGGTTGTCGTCATCCCGAATTTGGGGAGAGATGGCAGATCCCCTTTTCCCGGTTCGTACGCAACGCGAACTTGGATTGCCCCATCACGCATCATGGTGTATTCCGTCACGCACGTGGAGTCTCCGACGGGTATCTTCGCGCACGCCATGATTCGGACACTTTGGCTTTCTGGCTCTTGCGCGACAGTAACCGAGTCCACGACTCGTTTCTCGGCGGCATGGCGCCAAGCTCCCAGCCGGGATCCATACTGATTGCGATATTGGTTATCGTTGGGCACTTTCCAGAAATTGGGCACCAAGGGGCTCGCCAAAAGCGGATGATCATCGGCAAGATAGGCCTCCAGTGCCCCGGTTCCCCGGTTCACCGTCGCGGAAAATCCATCACCGGCCACCACGATCCCAGCGGAACTTTCCATCACCTGGATCGCCCCACCCGCTGGACTTGGCCGCATCCTGCGCCGTTGTCCGGGTATTTCGAATTGATTCCAGGCCACCCGGTGACCGGCTTTGGCCCAGAGAGTCTCTTTTGAGAGCCGGAAGGAGATCGTGATAAGGTATTCGCCTTCCTCCTCTCGCCCTGGAAGCTCCATGGCGACCAGCTTGCTCTGCTGCGGCTGGATATCTAGTTTTCCGAGGTTTCCTGAGGCAACTAGTTCCCCATCGCGGCAAAGGATCCAGTCTGCTTCGAATTCCTCAAGATTTGTAAAGAAGTACTTGTTATGGATACGAATTTGGCCCGTTTCGAGGTGGACCGGTTCGACTCGGACCGGCTGGTAGACCTTGCCGACTTCGTAAAGATGGGGATTGGGTTGCCGATCCGGTTGAACAAGTCCATTGACACAAAAATTTCCATCGTTTGGACGATCGCCAAAATCACCCCCGTAGGCAAAATATGTTTCTCCGCGTCCCATTGGGACCGTATCGTTGGAGACGCGACTTAGATCGAGGTGGAGTTGGAGTCCGGCCGGGCTGCGTTGGTCTGGCTGCGCGACCTCGGTCGAATTGAGAGCTCGATCGTAGATCCGTGCTTCCCGCGCAAGGAGCTGGCTCACTCGGCTGGGATTCTCGGCATCACGGCCAATATTGACAAGGAAGGGGCTCCGATCGATGGAACCTTCCAACGGCCGTTGGCCGACGCGTTGGCCATTCACATAGATGGCCATCTGCTGGCCATCGTAAACCGCGGTGATCCGATCCCGATTTCCCTGGAGATTCGCCTGCTTGTAATCGACTTCAAGGGATTCCCACCGGCCTTGATGGAGCACGAAGTCGATTCCATTGCTATCCAACCGGAGGAGGTACTGATGATCTCCCTTGGCAATGAGTGGAGCAAAATCGGCGACCGGCCGGCCATCGACCACGCATTCCAATGTGAGCGGTCCCGTCAGGTCCAGTGCGTCATGTTGCGGGACTTGGACGGCACCCCGAACACCCTCGTTCGGCACGACTTCGCCAAGGACAATCGCGGATCGAGAAGGATCGACAAGATCGTGCATGACGCGGCCAGTGGGGATGCCGGTTCGCAAGCCCTGGTCGACCCAATCCCATATGAAACCTCCCTGTAGTTGCCGATGGGCTTCGATGGCATCCCAATAATCCTGCAGGTTCCCAACGCTGTTTCCCATGGCATGGGCGTATTCGCAGAGGATCAGCGGCCGATTGTGAGGTTCCCTCGCGTAGTCGAGCAGATGTTCAATCGGGGCGTACATGGGGCAGTAGATGTCCGTATTCTTGCCTAGCCCTGCTCTTTCATAGTGGATGGGGCGCGACGGATCCCGCTCGCGGATCCACTGGTAGGCTGCTTCGAAATTGACTCCGTCTCCCGCTTCGTTGCCAAGAGACCAAATCACGATCGATGGATGGTTCTTGTCCCGTTCCACCATGCGGCGCGTACGGTCCAAATGTGCTTCTTTCCAACGTGGATCCTTGGCCAACGATTCGGCGCCATATCCCATCCCGTGGGACTCGATGTTTGCTTCGTCAATTAAGTAAAGCCCCATGGAATCGCATAGATCGTACCAGCGGGGATCGTTTGGATAATGCGACGTTCGCACGGCATTGATATTGAATTGCTTCATCAATTGGATATCGTGAATCACCGATTCCACCGTGACCGCATGCCCCGTGTCCGGATCGTGTTCATGGCGGTTGACTCCTTTCAGATAGATCGGTTTGCCATTGACCAGGAACTGGCCATCGCGTATTTCGACCTTTCGGAATCCAATCAGATGGCTTGTCACTTCGATGGATTTGCCGTCCGCCGTTTGCAGAGTGAGCAGCAAATGGTAGAGATTGGGCGTTTCGGCCGTCCACTTGGCTGGATTTTTCAGGTGAATGATTTCGGTCGAGAACGGGGTAATTGCCCGTGGCCTGGCAACGCAATGGTCAATTTGGGTCTCTGCCATGATCTGGCGGTCTGGGGCCATCAGATGCACATCCACGCGGCAGTGTTTCGACTGATCCGAATCATTCGCGATATCGATTTCAACTTGAAGCGTCCCATCTTGGTAACTGGAATCCAGATCCGTGCGGACGAAGAAGTCGCGGATGTGAATGTCCGCGGTGGACCAGAGTGAGACATCGCGGAAAATTCCACTCAGCCGCCAGAAATCCTGGTCTTCCAGGTAGCTGCCATCGCAGTAGCGGTAGACCTCGGCCGCCAATACATTGTCTCCGGATTGCACGTAGTTTGTGATATTGAACAACGCCGGTGTCCGGCTATCTTCGCTATACCCGACCTCTTTCCCGTTGATCCATAAGTAAAACGCCGAGTCGACACCGTCGAATTGGAGGAACACCTGGCGCCCACGCCACGATTCGGGCACCGTGAACGTATGCCGATAGGACCCGATGGGATTGCGGTGCCGGTAGCTCGTGTAATCGCGCGGCGGTTCTCCCATGACTGAGGGGGGATCCTTCCGGAACGGATACGGGACGTTGCTGTAGAGTGGAACGCCGTAGCCAAGTACCTGCCAGTTGCTCGGGACAGGGATTTCGTCCCAATCGCTACATTCAAATTCCGGCTGAAAGAATGAAATCGGTCGCGAATTAGGGTCCGGAGCCCAGTGGAATCTCCATTTGCCGTTCAAGGATCGGAACCATGGGCTTTCCGTCGGCTGGTTCCGAAGAGCCGATTCCCGATCCGCGTAGGGAAACGCTTGCACCCTCCCAGGTTCTTTGTTCCGGCCAACCACCTGCTCATTCTCCCAATCCGGTGGATCGGAATAACAGGCGAATCCGACGCACAGGGACACAACAATCCCCAAACAGCCGGAATTAACAATCGAATTGGCTTGAGTCATTCTTGGTGTCTCCGATGGGAAGGATCCGACCCCCTCGATCGTTTCAAGATCCGGGCTAGTATATCAGATGCTCCAAGCGAGGTCACCTTACTATACTGGTTTCGAGATGACAGGCGGAGAATTCACGAAGAGAGTTCTTGAAACCGGGCCGCGACCATGTTGTAATACGGGCCCGGATCCGACCATCCCGGTCCCGTGCTCGCCAGGTGAATCGAAAGGACGTTTATTCCACGCACGAATCCAGGCCATCAACCCAAGCCCGGCATATCCGAATGGTTGGATAGCCTGCAGATTCATTCGTTGAGCCACCGTTTATTCGAGGGAGATTTAAATGCCCGCGATCGACATTGCCATCTTTATCGGCTTCATCGTGTCCGTTGTGGGCATCGGTCTCTGGAAGAGTCGTGGAGAAAAGACGCGTAGCGAGCATGGTGCCCAGAACTATTTTCTGGCTGGTCGAGGCCTGACATGGTGGCTGGTCGGTTTTTCATTGATCGCTGCCAACATCTCGACGGAACAGTTCGTAGGCATGAGTGGGAAGTCGGCTGATTGGCTGGGGATGGCCATCGCCAGTTACGAATGGATGGCGGCGATCACGCTTGTTGTGGTTGCCTTTTTGTTCCTCCCAAAATTCTTGAAGAGTGGTATCTATACCATCCCTGAGTTTCTTGAGTACCGCTTCAACGCGTTTGCCCGTACATTGATGGCGATTATCACATTAATCATCCTGGTGGGAGTCCCCACGGCAACCGTGATTTATTCAGGAGCGAAGGTAATCACTGTTTCATTCCAGGGATATTCATTGTTGGGCCTCGATCTGGGAGATATCACCGTTGCATGTTGGATTATTGGGTCGCTGGCGGCAATCTATGTTTTTGCGGGCGGTTTGAAGGCGTGTGCCTGGGCCGATTTAATCCAGGGCGCCTCCCTGATTGTTGGAGGCGCTATCGTGGCTTACCTCGCATTGGATGCCCTGGCCAAGGCGGATCCGGATGCTCTTGTTGGCACTGCGAGAAATCCCGACGTGACTGCCGAACAGTTGGTAGACCAGCTCAAAAACCAAGGACCAATCGATCGCCTTTATACACTCAATCAAGCCAAACTTCCCGAGGGTAAGATGCACATGGTGCGTCCCTATGATGACAAGGAAGTACCTTGGACCGCGCTCGTCATCGGCCTCTGGATCCCGAATTTCTTTTATTGGGGGCTCAATCAATATATTACGCAGCGAACCCTGGGATCCAAGTCACTTGCGGAGGGCCAGAAGGGTGTGGTCTTTGCCGCGTTCTTGAAACTGCTCATCCCGTTTGTCGTTGTGATTCCTGGTATCCTGGCCTACAACCTGTTCAATCACGATCTTAAAAATGCCGCGATTGTAAAAAATGCCAAAACGATCGCAACGTATGCTCCCGATGTCTACGATTCCTTGTCGGACAATCTCAAGCCACCCGCAAATGAAGCGCTCTTCGCCAACGATGTCAAGGCGATTGCCAAACGGTTGGAATCAGCCCGGCTCCGCCAGCAGAAAAAGATCCCCCTCTTCCAATTCACCGAGATATTCGCCAAGGGACATCCCCAGGATGCATATATCATTCTCAAGCATAATGCATCGAAGATGCATGTGAATCTGCCTGATTCACTGGTGGCCCGAATGGAGGACAATCCATCCATCCTTTTCGACGAGAACACAAAGTTGATGGGGGCTGACACCACGGGCACCAAAACCCACGAATTGGTTCTACGCGACTATGATGCGGCATTCCCGGTCCTGCTCAGAAACTTATTGCCGGCTGGAAAGGGATTGAAAGGATTCATCTTGGCAGCGATTTGGGGCGCGGTGGTCAGTTCCCTCGCATCCATGCTGAATTCTGCGTCCACGATCGCATCCATGGATCTGTATCGCAAAATCCGCTCCAATGCGAGCCAATATGAACTGGTCACGGTCGGACGCATTTGCGTTGTGATCTTCGTTCTGATCGCCATGTTCATTGCACCCGGACTCGATGATCCCGCGTGGGGCGGGATCTTTACATTCATTCAGGAATTCCAAGGTTTCATTTCGCCTGGGATTCTATCGATCTTCTTGTTCGGCGTCCTTGTCCCCCGCGCACCACGTTCCGCGGGCACGGTTGGATTGTTGCTAAATCCGATCCTTTATGGATTTCTGATGTGGCAATGGCAAGATGAGATCGCTTTCTTGAACCGGATGGCCATCTGCTTCGGTGCCATCTTGGTCGTCCTGACTTTCATGACGATTCTCTGGCCACTGAAGAAACCAGTGGATCTTCCGGTCAATGAATCAATGAATGTTGAAAGTTCCAAATCAGCGATTGTGTTCGGTGGCGTGGTAGTTCTGTTGACAATCGCCCTGTACATTATCTTCTGGTAATTCAACCAATCAAAAAGCAATGACCGATCCATTCAACTGTCCGGCCGATGTTCAACGGCTTCTAAGCCGTCGTGCGTCCTCTTGTGGATTGGATGTCTTTGGAGGGCGGATCTGCCGGTCCTCGTCCCGGTTTTGCCTCGGGGTAGAACATGGAGACTATAACGGTACGGAATTGTTCGGAGTTGGTACCGACCGTTTTATCTGGATGGCCTACAAGTTGAATGGTTCGAATCGAATCCGGTTGTTCAGTGAAAACTTCCCGGAAGACGGCTTGATTGATTTCGAGATTGGCCGTGTTCCGGAACCGCGATCCAAATTGCTTCAAGATACCTGGGCTCGCTTCCCTTTGGGGGTCCATTATATTTTGCAGCGGGAAGGGTATCCGATTAAGAAAGGTTTCGACGCCGTGCTGTACGGCAACATTCCAGGTGGCGGCATGTCCCGGTCGGCATCGTTGACATTGAATCTCATTCTGACATGTTTCGAATTGAATGGAATTGGTGCAGTCGATGGGACAACCACCGTTGATTTGGCCCAGGCAGTGGAAAATGATTACATTGGTTCCCCCTGTGGTAAACTCGACCAGATCATGATCCTTTTTGCCCGTGAAGGGATGGGAACTTATTATCGGCCAGCCACCGGTTCGATCGAGTATATTCCACTCGGCGAACAGGCCGCCGATTTCCGGATCGTCAGTCTCGATACGGGAACCATCCGCCCTGGCTTGGAAAAATCAACCTACAAGATTCGCCGGGCTGAATGCGAAAGGCTGGTGGAGCTGGCCGGGTCCCAATTTTCTATCACATGCTTGGCGGATGTTCGAGAAGAGCATCTTTATCGGTCCATCGTTCAAAAATATGGAAAGAAACACCCTCAATTATGCCGGCGGCTGAAGTATATCTACGAAGCCCAGAACCGGTTCACTAGAATGCTGGATGCGTGGGCACGAGGCGATATCGAGACCGTTGGGCAGATCTTCCGGCAGGATGGGATTGGACTCCGGGACGATTACGAAATCTCCGGCCCGGAATTGGAAACCATGTGTGATATTGCACGGACTGTTCCGGGAGTTCTCGGAGAACGCATGCTGGGCGGCGGTGACAAAGGCGCTTCAGGCGCTCTGGTTCGGGCCGATGCCGTCGAATCACTCCAAGCGGCCATCGCGATGGGATATCCTCGCAGCCACCCAAACTATGCTGATCAATATGCGGTCCACGTCTGCCAAACCGTTGCCGGGATCTGCCTCCTCGATGGGCTCCCTGCATGAAAAAAGCGGTGACCTTTCTTTCATTCCCATTCGATCGTCGCGGGCGGCTTGCTGCTGATGTCATAGGCGACCCGATTGATGCCGGGGATTTCATTGATGATCCGCGTGGCAATCCTTGCGAGGACCTCGTAAGGGAGATGGCTCCAATCTGCGGTCATGAAATCGTCCGTATCGACACAACGAACAACAATCGCATGATCGTAGGTTCGCGAATCGCCCATCACTCCAACGCTCTGGACCGGAAGGAGTACCGCGAATGCTTGGGCCGTATGGCGGTAGAGCCCAGCCGCCTTGATCTCATTGACCACAATCGCATCGGCTTCACGCAGCGTGGCCAGTTTCCCGGCGGTCACTTCGCCAAGGCATCGCACGGCTAGACCCGGCCCGGGAAACGGATGACGCCAAACAATATCTTCGGGCAAGCCGAGCTGGCGACCGAGAGCGCGGACTTCGTCTTTGAACAAATCGCGCAGCGGTTCGATCAATTCAAAACCGAGCTGCTCTGGCAAGCCGCCAACATTATGATGGAGCTTGATCGTATCGGCAGGCCCGTCGGAAGCCGCCCCGCTTTCAATGATATCAGGATAAAGAGTCCCCTGCGCAAGATATTTGGCATCTGGAATTTTGCGCGCCTCCTCCGCAAAACACTCGATGAACATATGCCCGATACGACGGCGTTTCTCTTGGGGATCTTCAATCCCCGCAAGGGCAGTGAGGAATCGATCCTTGGCTGTTACCACATGTAAATCTGTATGGAAGTGCCGGGTAAACTCGCTAAGGACGGCGGCTTCTTCGTCTTTTCGTAGGAAGCCATTGTCAATTAAAATGCAAGACAGTTGCCCTCCGATGGCCTGGGACAAGAGCGCGGCAACGACGGAGGAATCGACTCCGCCCGAAAGGCCACAAATGACGCGATCGTTGCCGACCTTCCGCTGAATACGGTCCATGGTCTCAACCGCGAAATCTCCAAGCTGCCAAGTCCCCGTGCAGTGGCAGGTCGTAAAGAGGAAATTCCGAAGGATCGTTCGACCCTCGGAGGTGTGTGTGACTTCGGGATGGAATTGTAATCCGAAAACTGGCAGATGGTGATGTGCGACAGCCGCAATGGGGCAGGTGCCGGTTGCCGCGAGGGGTATGAAGTCATCCGAGACCGAGGTCACTTGATCACCATGGCTCATCCAGACGGGCGTTTCCGTTGCGACGCCATCGAAGAGGTCGGATGATTCCAAGATACGGCAAAGGGCGCGTCCATATTCACGGGATGGCACACTCTCGATTTGCCCGCCCAGGGCTCGGCAAGCGAGTTGCATTCCATAACAAATGCCAAGGATCGGGATTCCGAGCGCAAAGATCTCCGGATCGCATTGTGGAGCACCCTCGGCGTAGACACTGTTCGGCCCCCCAGAAAGGATCAGGCCCCGGGGTGCCATTTGGCGTATCCGGGCTACTGGCAAGTCATGGCGGACGATCATCGCATAAACATTCTGTTCGCGCACCCGCCGCGCGATCAGTTGGGCATACTGCGAGCCGAAGTCGAGAACAAGAATGATTTCTTTGTCGATAGTCATGGAAGTGGCATTATAAGATCGACTTGATGGCATGGCCAGACGGCTTCGCATCCGAGGGATTGTGAAATATCAAGGAGTGCCCATAGCCGAAATGGAAGGGGCCTCTTATACTTTGATATGTCCAGAGATACGGAACTAGAAAATGCATATTTTACTAACGAACGATGATGGAATTTATGCCCCCGGCCTCTTGGCCATGGAGCAGGAACTGCGGAAACTGGGCGATGTTTCGGTCGTGGCGCCGTCGGCCGAACAGAGCGGTGTCGGGCATTCGGTGACTTTCTTGACCCCATTGATTGTGAAAGAGATATTCGATGGCGAGACACGCCGCGGCTGGGCCGTCGATGGGAGTCCAGCCGACTGCGTCAAACTGGCGGTC
>JAFGFZ010000272.1 GCA_016930815.1 Pirellulales bacterium
GGTTTCGTCACGCAACCGGATCGCATGAATTCGGCCAGATCCTCTTCCTGCGAGCCGCCGATTTCCCCGAAAAGGACCATCGCGGCGGTCTCGGGATCGTTTTGGAACAACAGGGCGATATCGGGGATGCGGAGGCCAAGGACCGAATCGCCACCGACGTGGCAGATGGTGCTCAGACCGATACCGACCTGACCGAGGTAGTAGGCGGTGCTGCTACTCATCCCGCCGGAGCGGCTGATCACGCCGACATGACCCGGTTTGAACCATGCCCTGGCCGATTCAGCCCTGCCACCGATCATGCCGACCACGGCACGACCTGGGGATATCACGCCAAGCGTATTCGGCCCAATGAAGCTCGCGCCATGGGCTCGGGCGGCATCCGCAATGTGCATCGCATCCCAGACCGGGACACGGTCGGGAACGAGAACGAGCAACCGGACACCCCCTTCGATCGCTTCAATCGCGGCCGATTTGACGAGCTGGGCCGGAACAAAGACAACCGAGATATCGATCGGACCGCCAAATTCTGATTCGCTATGTTCAACCGCTTCTCGCACCGTATTGAAAACAGGCACTCCTTGGACTTCCTGCCCACCTTTCTTCGGCGTGCAACCGGCAACAACGCGCGTCCCATAATCGAGCATCAACTGTGTCCGGGCTTGCCCCTCCCGGCCCGTGATCCCCTGGACAAGGACGCGTTTTGTTTCATCAACAAGGATCGCCATGGCACGTCTCCAGCCCCGGAATGTCGAGTTCGATAAACACGGCCATTGTGCCGGCCCGACGGAGTTCAACTTCCAAAGCAATCAGTTCCGATTCCTTCCCCGCGAGCTCTTCGGCAGGCACCGCGAGGGCTGGTTTGCCATTCTCGCTAGTGAACAATCCGCATCCAAGCTGCACGATCAGGCCCGTTGTTGCTTCGTCACATCCGTCGCGATCCATCCAGACACGGCCATTGGGGATGGGAAAGACCATCGTACCAGGCAAACCGACGAAATTGGGCTTGCGGAGGTTCCAACTCGATTTTTCCGCGGCAATCTGGCTAGATGGTCGCCATCGTGGGTAACCGGCCTGTTCGACGAATTCGGCGAACCGCTCGGCAATGAATTTGGGTGTGTCGTTCTTGCGATAGGCTGCGACCGTACCTGGAAGGCCGCGGCAGGCATCTTCCAGGATCTCAACAGCTCGATCTTCGCTATTGCCACCGAGCCGAATGACCGCTGGAATGGAAAGCCCCACTTCCCAAAAGGCCTTGGCAAGACCGTACGCACTCCAGAATTGCTCCTGGCTTGCCACACCAGAACCGGATCCAAAGTACCCAACCAAATCATGCTGGGACAGGATAATTCGAGCGGCTCGGTAGACTTTAGCCACCGATGGATTCCCTGACGTATCGCAGAAATTGGCGATGGTAAAACCTTCGGCGACCAGTGCATCCATTGACATCATCGATCCGCCACCACCCGCGCCATGGAAACCGACCAAGCCCCGCGATCCGGAGGGCACCGTGGTGTTCAGTTGGGCGAAATAAAACGTGCCTCGATGATCCGCCTGCTCGACGGCATAGGCCACGCGTTCCAGTGGCGTCGGTGGATGGTCCAGTTCCCGGGCGATATCAATCCCAAGTTCGTCATGGCGAAAGACCGCGCAATCATCGATTGTCATTCGGCAATCTGCTGCCAGAACGCGGCCATCGGTTGTTGTCACGAGCGGATTGACCTCAAGAGATCGGGCTTCGTATTGTTTGGCCACCTCGAAGATCGTTTGAACCGCATCGGCCAGACTGCCATGCAAACGTACATCCATTTCAGATTGGCCAAGTATTGCCAGGATCTTTGCCCTATCGGGACCGCTCCGGATATCACACGCGAGTCGATGGACTTCGGCCGCACGGTCTTCAACGCCAGTACCTCCAGCCACGGAAAGCAAGATCATCGGACATCGGGCCGCATCGTCGATGATCAATGAAACGAACAGTTCATTGGCAATTGAAACTTGTTCTTCCACGAGAACTTGATCGACTGGAAAGTTACCAACTTTCATTGCCAGAAGCCGTTCCGCTGCCGCTGCTGCTGCGCCGGGTGTCTCGGCAAAAACGACGCCTCCTAGGGCCTTTCGGCCAGTCGTCCAGGCCTGGATTTTAACGACGACCGGTTTGCCAATTCGTTTCGCGGCATCCAACGCCAGTGCAGACGACAAGACCGGCTCGCCAATTGGCACGGACAATCCATGGGACCTTAAAAGGCTTTTTGCCTGATACTCGTGAAGTCGTGCCATCGTTGGTACATTGGGGGAATGTCGAGAAAGATTTCGGGCGATTCATGGCCGCTCGATCTGGTGCGTAGCGTAGCGACGCAACGGTCAATCGTGTTATATAAGTCTAGATTATAAATGGCCCCTAAATTTTCCGTCCACTCGATCGAAGGATCCCGCAATGAACGCAACCATATCCAACGCGCTGGCAAGTCTTGGTGTGTCACGCAGCCCCCGAAGTGTCGCGGTCGGGGATACCTGGTATCAGGGGGCGGGCGAAGAGCTCGTGGTTCATAGCCCAATTGACGGCCATGAACTGGTTCGGTTCCCGATGGCCTCGCAAGCTCAAGTTGAGTCTGCCATCGAAGCGGCAACGACGGCGTTTCGCACATGGAGGTCGATTCCGGCTCCGGTACGCGGATCTTTGGTACGCCAGCTTGGGAATCTGCTCCGCCAGCACAAGGAGGACCTGGCGGTCTTGGTCAGCTGGGAGGCCGGAAAGATCACGCAGGAATCGCTCGGCGAGGTCCAAGAGATGATCGACATCTGTGATTTCGCGGTTGGTTTGAGCCGGCAACTTTACGGGAAATCGATTGCCAGCGAACGGCCGAAACACCGCTTGACCGAGCAATGGCATCCACTTGGCCCGATTGGCGTGGTGACCGCATTCAATTTTCCAGTCGCCGTGTGGGCCTGGAACACGGCAATCGCCCTCGTCTGCGGCGATCCGGTGATCTGGAAACCTTCGACCAAAACACCTCTTTGCGCCATTGCCTGCCAGTCTCTCGTTCAGCGGGTCTTAACCGAAATGCCAGACGTTCCGCCAGCCGTATCGAATGTGGTGGTTTGCGGCAGAAACGTCGGCCAGGCGTTGGTGGCATCGAAGCAACTACCTCTCATTTCGGCGACCGGTTCGGTGGCGATGGGACGTGGGATTGCCCAGACGGTTGCCGGTCGGCTTGGCCGATCACTCCTCGAACTGGGCGGCAATAACGGGATGATTGTCACGCCAACCGCCGACATGGAACTGGCGATTCGATCGGCTGTTTTCGCGGCCGTCGGGACCTGCGGCCAGCGATGCACCTCGCTGCGGCGGCTCTTCGCCCACGAGTCCATCGCCGACGACCTCCTGGCACGGCTGCTTGCCGTCTACGAACGACTTCCGATCGGCAATCCAACGGTGGACGGTATTCTGGTCGGACCACTGATTGACACCAAGGCCCATTCCGCCATGGAAGCCGCCATCGCCCTGGCAAAAGAGCAAGGTGGAACCGTTCATGGCGGCGGCCGTCTGATCCAAAAAGTACCCTCCGGCGGCGTCTACGTCCGCCCGGCAATTGTCGAGATCACCCACGACGCGCCGATCGTTCAGCAGGAGACATTTGCACCGCTTTTGTACTTCATTCGCTACCGGGATATCTCGGATGCCATTGAACAACACAACAGTGTACCCCAAGGTCTTGCGTCGGCAATGATGACAGGCGATGTCCGCGAGGCGGAGCTATTCTGCTCGCCGGCCGGGAGCGATTGCGGGATCGCCAATATCAACATTGGGACGAGCGGCGCGGAGATCGGAGGGGCGTTCGGCGGCGAAAAGGAAACAGGCGGCGGTCGCGAAAGCGGGAGCGATGCATGGAAACAGTATATGCGCCGCGTCATGAATACAATCAACTACTCCTCCGATCTCCCACTCGCGCAAGGGATCCGGTTCGACGTGCGTTGAGGCATAATCCGCCGGCCTGAAAAGGCGAACAAATCAATGACTGAGAGTCTTTTTTGTTGGAATTTGCCAGTAATTCTGTCTAAACTAATAGTGCAAGATCAATGTCGCTCCCAGGGTGGTTTGCATCTCCCTTGCCTTGAGTATCAGGTCCTCAACATACGTACTTTCCACTCGAAGGCATGGCTTGTTTAGAACAACGGAGACGATCTTATGAAACTGAATTCCCCACGTGATCGATGGCACCTGGCTGGGATCGTTGTGCTGGCCCTCACGGTGAATGCCCGGGCAACTGAATGGTACGACGATTTCAACGATGGAAATGCCGAGGACGGAAATCCCGTTACCTGGACTCCCTATGAAGCGCTGTCGGGTATCTACGACGCGTCCACCGGAGACTATGTTCTTCGTCCGACGGATCCCAACGACGAACAGGAGAATCTTGCGGCGTTTGTCTACGATTCTGTTTTTGAGGACACCTATGTTCGGGCACAGGCTTATATCGACTCAACGTATCCAGAGACAGGTGGCAACATCGCCCTCGTGGCTCGGATCGATCCATGGACATTTTCCGGCTACACGGGCGCCCTCGACAGCAATGGGAATCTCTTCTTTTCCAGGTTTGATGGTGGAATGCAGACGAATCTTACTGACGTCGCTGTGGGCTTCGCTCCCGACA
>JAFGFZ010000273.1 GCA_016930815.1 Pirellulales bacterium
GGATGGGAAAATCATCTGCCAGTACAGTCTTATGCTGGCCGACAGGAGGTCACTCACCAAATTGCCAAAGAACATCTCCACCAGTAGTTCTGGCGGAAACACGGCAGATCTTTAGCCTTCGCCATATCTGCCGAGACAAGGAATTGTACTTATCGGCTGACTGCTGTCAACAGTTCCTCAATAAAATATCTAGATTCCCGGAAATTCTGGCCGTGCCAGCCATCCAAGGCCCCTCCGGACCAATTCCCCACGAGAAAATGGGGGAACCAGGCAAATTCTGACGAATCGTCATGCCGCTGCCATGAGTCCACTCATTTTCGCTGACCCTTGGCTGCCGTTCTGCCGAAAAGTTCTAATAATCCGCTGCGCAGATGGGACGCTCAGAGTTCGGCAGGCCATCTTTTCGATAGGGCCTCGTGTGCCTTGTACGAGTTCCTGCATGCCAGGGTCATCCATCGCGCGTCGTTTATGGGGAGACAGGGGGGAAATCGATGCCAGCAGCTTTTCGAGCATTTGGCCCGTTTATTTCTGCCGGGACGTTTCTGGTCCTCCTTCTCGTTGCCGATTCCGTCCGCGCAACCGATCGGCGTCAGGCCGCAATGTCCAACCGTGCCTCGCGGCATGCTGCGATACGCGCTGTGCCCCTGGAACGGCTCAATGCCAGGGACCGAGCGGCCGTGCAGGCAGTCCTTCAGCAAACCAGCGTCTACCGGCGCCTACCACCGCAGGTGATCGACTGCCATCCAGATATCTTTACTTTCCTGATGCGCAACCCGCATGCGATCGCCAATGTGTGGGAGGTGCTTGATATGAGCAAACTACGCGTGGCCTTGATCGCCAACGATACCTACCAGGCCGATGATGGGAATGGAACCCGAGGTACGCTCCGGGTCCTATCGGAAGAATACGGCAATGGAGCAGATCATCGAATCCTCATCTACGGAGAGGGAATCTATGATGGCAAGCCGTTCCTTCGCCCTATTCCAATCCGATGTGTCTTTCTACTCAAGAGCCGTTCTGTTCTGGAAATAAATGGTCGCCATGATATCCTGGCCCAGCTTGATTCGTTTATTGCCATTGATCAAACCGGCCTCGATTTGCTCGCCAAGACGATCCATCCACTCGTCGGCCAGATGGCCGATCGTAACTTCGTGGAAACGATGCAATTTGTGAGCAGTTTCTCCCGGGCGGCGGAAAGGAATCCATCCAGTGTCGAACAGCTCGCCCGCCGGCTCTCCCACCTTTCACCCGATCTCCGGCGGGAATTGGTCGAGCTGGTCCGTGGATTATCGGACCCCCAAGGTCCGAAGCCAGTCCAACCAGCTACCTACGCCGCAGACGAATGCCGGTAATCTATTCGCAGGCCCCGTGGCGACTGTCCGATGCCTTCCTGGCTGATTAGAATAAAAATGGGGCGGGTAATTTCCTTCCGGCTGGCCAGGAAACACGATCATGCCGCGTCTGCTCGCGATCGAATGGGACAACATCGAACTCCGCGCCGTGGTGGCATCCACCTTGGGGGGACGTCTTGAAATCGAACATGCGGCGGCGCTCCCGATACCGCCCGAAATGATCAAAAATGCTCCGTCAACCACCATCTCCGATACGCTGAAAACTTGGCTGGCTGAAATCGATATCGCCAGAATCCCAACCCTGGTTGCGGTTGGCGGATTGCAAGTCGAACTCCACGAACTTTCCCTCCCCCCCGCACCGGTCGACGAACTTCCCGATCTAGTCCGCTTTCAAATACAACGGGAAATAACCAGCCTGGATGAAAATACTCCCCTCGATTTTGTCGTTCTGTCCGGCGATATCGAGACTCCGTATCGCATCCTTGCCGCAATCATTCCGGCCCAAGTCCTTGCTCAAGCGCACTCCATATGCCACGCAGCCGGCATTCGGCTCCACCGTATGGCCTTACGACCCTGCGCAACGGCATCACTGGCCGATCGATATGGAGATCAACGTGAAGGCGTCCATTTAGTTATCCATCCTCTCGCGAATGAAGTGGATATTGTTGCTATCGCCGATCGGACAGCCAATTTGATCCGGACCGTCCGGCTGCCACATGATCCGGATGCCGGTTCCGATGCCCGTGCCATGGCCCTGATCCGCGAATTGCGACGGACGATCGCATCCGTTCGGCAGCAGGCCGGCGACCAGATTGTGAATCGAATCACTATCTGTGGCAGCCGGAATCAACATGCCTTGTTGGCGGAACGGATCGGTCGTGAGTTCGATCTACCCGCGGTAGTTCTCGATCCTCTGGAAGTGGTGCGGGCACCGAGCCAACCAACAGGCGATGCCACACTCGACTCGGGCAAGTTCGCGCCACTGATCGGCATGCTCCTCGATGAAGTCCATGCCACTCCCATGGCATTCGACTTCGTGAATCCACGCAAACGGCCTAAAGAACGATCGAAAACGTTGTTCTATCTACTCGCAGCCGCGGCCATTGTACTCCTCGTTGCCGGCTATAGCATGATTCAATACCGCCGCCTGGCTCGCATGGATCGAGATATCCAGAGCACGCAGAGACATTTAGGTGAACTGGAACAAGCACGCAATGCAAGTAAAGATCCCGTAGCGAAAGCACGGCGCATCGCCCAATGGCTGCGGACGGATGTTAATTGGCTCGATGAAATGGATCAGCTCTCCCAGTCGATCCGGCCGCTTCCTCTTCAATCCGAGGATTATCCGGCAGACGAAGACATCGTGGTCATGGGACTCCGGATGAATCCCCATAGTGATGGGGGAACCATCGAATTTGATGCGGTCGCCCGAAACCGCGAAGCGAAGGAACCATTTCAAACGCGGCTCCGAGATGCCCAGCACTCCGTCGAGATCATGGGTGAGGACGAGGAGACGGATCTACCTGGCTACGGTTGTGATTTTAAAGCAGCGGTCATCATCAAGATACCCGATGCCCTGGATCCCATGGCATCCAGCCGTTCCGAGCCCAGTCCCGGCCCCTCGATAACAACCAACCAATCAGGAAGCTAGCCTGATGAATCCGCGAGAAAAAATTATGGCAGCGATCGTCGTTGCCCTGTTGGCCGTCTTCGGTTTGCGATTGATCCACAACCGAATCGAAGACAGGGTCACCCAAAAGAGTGAAGAACTCGAAGGGATCCAATCCCGACTCGATGCGGCACTTGATGATTTGGAAATCGCCGATCGTGCAAATACCAAACTTCAAGAATGGCGATCCCGTTCCCTGCCGAGAAACGAGGATGTCGCACGTTCCCGCTACCAGCAATGGGTAGGCGACCAGCTCAAACAAGCTGGAATGGCGAATATCAATATCAGTAACACACTCTCCGCATTCTCAGTCCGCTCTGCCTATGGAACATTGACCGTGTCGGTCAACGCGGATGGATCCCTGGACAGCCTGATCCAATTCCTCTTCACATTCTATCGGACGGATTTCCTGCACAAGATCCGTTCCCTCAACGTAAGCCCCACGTCGGCTAATAACCTCGTGAAACTCACAATAACCATCGAAGCCCTCATCTTGCCCGATGCCGATTTGGTCGACCAGTTACCCGAAAGAACTTCGGATCGGCTATTGCAGGATGACATGCAGGCGTATCAGAAGTCCATTGGCGAACGGAACCTGTTCATTACATATCAAGCACCCCCCCCGCCCAAACCACCGGTTGTCCATCACGATCCGCCCCCATCCCCACCCAAGCCAGTCTTCGACGATGCGACCCAGGCCTATATTACCGGTATTGTCGAACGCGAAGGTCAACTTGAAGCCTGGATCAACGTCCGCACCACCGGTGAATCACTCCGGTTGAATAAAGGGGAGTCATTCGACATTGGCCTGATGTCGGGGCATGTCGTGGATATCACGTTGCGAGCGGTCCTCCTCGAAACAAAAGACGGACTCGTTCAGGTCGGTTTCGGGCAAAGTCTTCGAGAAGGGAAATTGCTGGATACGGGCAAAGGATCCTAGCCCGGATATCGTGAATTATCAGGCCGGATCTCTCCAGCATGTTTTGCCCTCTTTGCCCTGATTGCTTCGCCAAGTTTATCTTACCGATTCAAAGTTTTTTCTGGGTTTGATGGCAAACTTTGCCGATTATTCCAATTGTGCGGATAATCTGCGCGTTCGTCGATGCAAACCGGTTCGGTCTTGTTGGTCTCGGAAAGTACATCCCACAAACGCCACAGGACCACGAAAAACCGGGGTGTTGGGAGAGAATATCCTTGATCGGTAAGCGAACATGTGGCACCTAAAAACCAAATACCCAAGACTCTATGGCCGGCCAATCCGGTGGTTGGCCTGCTGCATCCTGCTCACGTCCATCATTCTGACATTCGCCGTCCTGGCTCAAGATCGCGTGCCACTCCCATCGGGTATTGCATCCGAACAACAGACAGAAGAAAAATTCTCCGCCTACCCATTGGTGTATGTCTCGGGTATTGAGATCGAATCTCAAATCAGGGGGTTTCTAAAGGCCGCCGAGCCGGGGGCGGAAGTTCTGATAGATGCCAACGGAAATCGCGTTTTGGTCCGAGGCAATCCACGGTCCCACGCACTCGTCCAACAGCTCCTCTCAAAACTCGACCGCCCTCCCGCAGTACCGGCCAATCCTCCGCAAGCCACTGCCCAGGAACCACCAGCCCAAATGCAGGCCTATCCCCTGCCCGCGAATTCAGAACTTTTCGTGCATGCCCTGAAACAACGGTATCAGGGGCGTCCGGACACTCGGATCGCGATGGATAACAGAACAGCCCAATTGTTGGTTTTCGCCCCAGACCACATCCATGCCGAAATCAAGAATCTCTTGGCGAAACCCGTGGCGGGTGAGGCCTCCTCGATGAAGCAGACGGTCGCCAACCGGCTTGAACCAATCGCTTCAACGCCTTCCATAACCCCATCTCCGTCTCCTCTTGGCCAACAGGAAATCCCGCCCGATGCCCATCCTGAGGGTATCACGATCCAACTCAGGAATCTCGATGTCGATACCGTGCGGTCTCAGCTGGAACGCTTGCTCCGGCGGCCGATGGCTGTCACCACGCAACCCGGGTCGTCCACCATCCAGTTTACCCTCGAGGCCGTTCCAGGCAGCCGGGTTTTTGTGGAAGCGGACCGCCAAATGGGGATTATGCAACTCTCAGGCCGCACGGCCCTCTCGGAGAGCTGGGCTCAGGTCATCCGTGCGCTGGACATCTCGGCGGACCGGGGAATTGTGACAGAGCTCGTCTCAACACGGAACGTGCCGCGAGAGCAGATTCGCCAGGTCACAACAACCCTGGCAGCACAGCAGGGGAGATCCAATACGACATCTCCTTTAGGAAATACAATCCAGCTCATCCAACCGAATCGCCGTGCTTCCACGCCGCTATTGGCTCAGAACGCCGCGGCGCCTTCCGGGAGTACCAACCAACCGCCCCCGAACGAGAACCAGCCCCCCCTAGATGCGACGCCCCCGGTCGAGGATAGAAACCAGCCTCCGTCCGAGCAGGTTCCCTCCGAGGGCATTCCTCCTGAAGACGCCCCAGCGGCCGCGAATCCGGAAGAGGCTTCCACGGGTCTGATCGGACCTGTCCAGATCACTTTTGTCGAGGGCCTGGATATCCTTGTGGTCCAGGGTGAAGAGCGGGATGTCCAACGGGTGATGGCAATCATCAATCAGATTGAGCAGTTGACGAAAGTCACGGAACCCCGAATCGAGGTGCTGCCACTGGTCCATGTCCAGAGCGAAGCGATGGCGACCCTCATCGCGGCGGTCTACCAGCAGGTACTTGCCGCCCGGCAGGGAGATGTCAGTATCACGCCACTCGTCAAACCCAACGCGCTCCTCCTGATCGGTCGCCCCGAAAACGTGGATAGTGTTATTGCGTTGATTGAAAAGCTTGATCAGCCCGTCGACGCGGACAAGGAATTCGAAGTCTTTCCACTCAAGCATGCCTCGGCGGTTGAGGCAAAAACCGTGATCGACGGATTCTTTGGCGTCGAGGAGGGGGCCCAAGCCGAGCCGCAAGGGCTCGCTCCACGCGTCCTGACAACGGCCGATTTTCGAAGCAACGCGCTGATTGTTCGGGCAAGCCCGCGCGATATGCTCGAAGTCCGCGCGCTGGTCCGTCGATTGGATACCGACAAGATCGATGCCGTCAATGAAGTTCGCGTTTTCCAACTCCGGAACGCCCTGGCCGAAGAACTCGCCCCGGTACTGCAAGATGCCATTGCAGCCCAAGGGGCTGGCCAACAACCGGGTCAACCACCGGCTGGGCAACAGGCGGGAGGAACGCAACAAACACAGCGGTCTGCCATGTTGCGTTTCGTCACGATCGATGCGGAAGGGATGCGGAAGCTGGAATCGGGCGTCTTGACCGATGTCCGAATCAATGCCGATGCCCGATCCAATGCACTTGTCGTCACATCACCAGCGGAGAGTATGGAGCTCATCGCGGCATTGATTCATCAACTTGACAGAATCCCATCGGCGGAAGCCCAACTAAAAGTCTTCACGATTGCCAATGGGGATGCTGCCGCGCTGGTGGAGATGCTCGAAACGCTCATTGGCGATACGCAACAACAGCAACAAGGCCCCGCACTTGGCGGTCTGGGTGGCGGGGGCGATTCGCTTGTTCAACTCCGTTTCTCAGTCGACCAACGGACGAATAGCATCATTGCCGCCGGCACGATGGATGATCTGGCTGTTGTCGAGGCCGTGCTGCTACGACTGGACGAAAGCGATATCCGCGAACGGGAGAACCTCGTTTTCCACCTGAAAAATGCCCCGGCCGAGGATGTCGCCACCGCGCTCAACGAAATGCTCACCAGTGAACGCGAGATTCAACAGATCGCCCCGGATATTTTAAGCCCCTACGAACAGATCGAACGGGAAGTCGTTATTGTTCCGGAACCAGTCAGTAACACCCTGATCGTTAGCACAACAAAGCGCTATTTCGATAAGGTGAAACGCCTCATCGAACAGCTCGACGAGCAGCCGCCCATGGTGATGATTCAGGTGCTTATCGCCGAGGTCTCGCTGAATGACACCGACCAATTTGGTGTCGAGCTTGGTTTGCAGGATTCGGTGCTGTTTGATCGGAGTTTACTGGAAATACTTGACACAACAACGACAACAACAACAACCCAGGAAGGCGGAACGACCGTGACCGTCTCGGATGAAACCATCCAATCGGCAACAATCTCGCCTGGATTTGATTTCGCCAATCCAAACACGGGTTTAGGGAATACGGGAAGCGACCTGGCCCTGGCCAAGGCGGGCAAAGTGGCAGCCCAAGCCCTCTCCAGTTTCGCCCTTGGCCGAATCGACAGCGAATTGGGATACGGCGGTTTTGTCTTTTCCGCGAGTAGCGAGAGTGTCAGCGTTCTGCTCCGGGCACTGCAAGAATCACGTCGGCTCGAAGTCCTCAGCCGGCCTCAGGTCATGGCGATTGACAATCAATTCGCGGCTGTCCAGGTCGGCCAGCGAGTCCCCGTGATACGTAGCGCCCAAGTGAATGAAACAGGACAAGTGAACACGGTCGACTTCGAGGATGTCGGACTCATTATCCGCGTGCAACCGCGAGTCAATCCAGACGGGCTCGTCGTCATGCAGATCGAGACGGAGAATTCAAAAGTGGGGCCGGAGGCAGAGGGCATTCCCGTCTCGATCTCATCGACGGGCCAAGTAGTCCGTTCACCCCGAATTGATATCGTTGCTGCCAGCACCACAGTCCACGCGCTGAGTGGGCAAACCGTAGTACTCGGTGGACTGATCACCAAAAAGACATCCGATATCCATCGGCGCGTTCCCCTCTTGGCAGATATTCCATTACTCGGCGATCTGTTCCGTTATGACGCCATTTCCGAATCGCGTACCGAGCTTTTGATCATCATGACCCCGCGCATCGTTAAAAATAAACTCGATGCTGAACTCATCAAGCAGGTCGAATCGGCCCGTATGAACTGGGTTCTCTGCGATGTGATTGATCTCCACGGACCTTCCGGATTACGGAGCCGGTCCGACGACTGGAGCAACGAAGAAACACAAACGTTCTATCCGACGCTTGTTCCAGAGGAAATAGAACTCACCCCAACTCCCGCCAAACTACCCGGCGTGGAATCAGCCCCCAACTCAATCCAGCGGCCAGTGACCCCGTCGAGTTACGAACAGCCAATCCCTCTGCCGCCGGTCAGCCAATTGCCGTGAAGGATCGCACGATGATAAGACATGCCAAACTGCTCGGAATCGGGACCGTCGGTTTGTATCTAACGGTCCTGCTTCTATCCGCCATGACGGGTTGCCAGTCATCGATGAATTGGAAAAAAGGCTGGAAAGACCACTTTGACCTCTCCAAAAATATCCCTTGGCCAACCAGCCGCGAAAAGCGTGCCGATCAACCCTACCGTCTCGCTTGCTTCTGGAACGATACCATCTTATCGAAGCCAGGAGAAACTCCCAGCCGGGGATTCGGTGGCCGGATCTATTTTTATGACCAAGACGGTGATCAACCGGTCCAAGTCGAGGGGCAACTCGTCGTCTACGCCTTTGATGAAGCCAACCGATTACCAACTGACAACCGGCCAACACGAAAATATATCTTCCCGGCCGAACAATTTGCCAAGCATTATAGCAAATCCGATCTCGGCCCGTCGTATAGCGTTTGGCTACCGTGGGACGATGCCGATGGAGAGCAAAAACAAGTCAGCCTCATTGCCCGCTTCGAACCGAAATCGGGATCCGTTATTGTCAGTCAAGAAGCTCGCCAGCGGTTACCAGGAACACCGCCCGCTTTCACCTCGCCAATCGAGGATCGTCCACAACTGGCAGCCTATCAGGATACCCCCAGTGACCCGGAGTCCATGACCTCGAAGCCAATGGGGACGGAGAGCACACTCGCTGGGAATTCATCAGACCAGCAGCCGAAACAATCCATGACCACTTCTTCTATTACGCTCCCCCCAAGAATCGGATTTGGAACTCCGAGGACGCAGAATCGAAAAACGGATGCCCCATCCAAACCGGCGACACAATCGGGCTTCCCGTCATCGATTCAGCCCGCGCCGACAACGCCATCCTCTTCGGATCGAGCAACTTCCACCAACCAGGTCAATTCGGAGATATCGAAGTCACGACTAGCCGGTTTTCAACTTGCGAAACGCCTGGCTCCAGAAGGGCGAGTTTCTCCGCCAACAATTTTTCGTGATTCGAACTGACCTGGCCCTCTAAAATCGCCGTACGATCTTGAACGGTCACACTCGGATCAATGAGCCGACCCCTAAAACTCCTGACGAGGTGGGTCTTGAGAACCAAACCTGCCGTTTCGGGAGGAACCGTTGGCGGATCGAAGGCAACCCGAAGCGTGACCCGAACCGGCGTCTGTTGGTTTCCCTGACCCGTGGTTGGTCGATCGGTCCGCGATTGAAGCCCAAGGGCCTGCATGAAATTCTGCCGGCCCGTTCCAGAGGCACTGAAGAACGACTGCACATCCTGCGAATCCCGGCCCACAAAACCCTGGTTGGCCGATGTGTCGACCGAAAAACGATTCGTATTCGAAAATCCGCCGGTTCCTCCAGTCGCCGACGTGGTCCCCATCTGGCGTGATCCAGTCGTTGTACTCCCGAGTCCCCCACTAATTCCACTCGTTGTCGTCCCAGTCGTCCCAAAGCCGCTCGTCCCGAATCCGCTACTCATCGAACTGGTCCGGTTAAATGACTGGGCTCCTGCCTGATCTCCATAAACAATCAGAAACAGCGAACTGGCTGCAATCGTGAGATATCGTGAGTGCATGACTTCTTTCCACGTTTTGAAAGGCTTGCGATTGTATTCTTGGAATCGCCCGAAAAATAACTTTCTCTTCTAACCACTCTCCCCTCTGGGAGAAGGGTAACAAAATCGAAAGTAACTTACCGGCCTCCTTTTGGGACATTATACACCTAAGCCATCGAACGCAACAACACTCCAACCAAAAGGAACTTACAGCATGTGGGATCATGCCAGCAAGTTTCGGACGAAGACTCCATAAGTTTCCCGAGGGTGTCCGTGAATTCGATATACTGGAATTTGCGGTTTTCGGGAGGGCGAGGCTCCTGCCGAGCCGCATGCCGGTACTAGAGTTCCGGCTCGGCAGGAGCTTCGCCCTCCCAATTCCCGGACACCCTCAGTTTCCCTAAATTCAGACGAAACATCAGATCCTGGACCAAGGTATATGGATCTAGCCCCTCTATATCAAACGCATGGGCTCCACTACGATAGTTTCTATTGTCTGCGGTCTTGGAGTTGAGAATTTGTGCCTGATGGGCGGCTCGAAATTCGCCTTTTCCTGGATATCCAACCCGATTTTCCGATTATCTCCGCTATTTTATCGTCATTAAAATCCTCCCTTCCCTTTCCTGGAGCCAATATCGTGGAACACATCCGAACCCGTCCTTTGCCATTCCTCCAGATCCTATTTCCGGCACTAGCCATGCTCTTAGTCATGGCACCGCTCGCGGCCGCCCGGCCGACGGCCATGAAAATATTTCCAAAAGAGACGCTCGGTTTCTTCCGTATCACGCATGCCCGTGAGACATTCGACAAGATCAAGGAATCCTCCATGGGCCGAATGCTCAACGATCCGCAGATCAAACCGCTTGTCGATTCTCTCTATGCATCGGCGGAATCCGCGTACGACGAGGTGACCCAGAAAGAGAAAATCGATCTGTCGCTCAACGAAATCTGGCAAATCCCACAAGGTGAAATCGCCGCGGGACTTATCGGCCGTCCCCAGGGAAAACCCACATTCGCCATCCTCATGGACCTTGGCGATGAATCGACCGCCGCGCATAAACTACTCGATCTTATTTTGAACCAAATGGAAAAAGAGGGATGTGCCCGATCGGTTGAAACCATGGCGGAATTGGAAGTCACCGTCGTCCGTGTCAACGAAGATGAAATCGAAGCTGTTGTGTTCATCGAACGTGAGAATACGCTGCTGGTTGTCGCGGATATCCTTCTTGCAAAGCAGATGCTTGCTCTCTGGGATGCGGCTGAAAGCGGCGAACCTGTCACAGCTGCGGAAACATCCATGACAACCTCCACTGCCAATGAATCGAGCGCGGAAACCGAAGAGACTCCTGAAGAATCCGCCGAGAAATCCGCCGGCGAAACCGCCGAGGAAATTGTAGAACCTTACTGGATGGAGTCTCTCGCCGAGAACAAAAAATTCGTCTCAACAATGGAGCCCTGCCGGGATAAGAAAGATGATCCACCCCAAATCATTTTTTATGCGGACCCCATCGAGATCTTCCGCAATTTTGCCCGAGGTGAAACCGGCATGGCCATCGCCCTGGCCATGCTCCCATCCCTTGGCCTCGATGGAATCCAAGCCATCGGTGGCAGCAACACCTATAGCACCGAAAAATACGACGGCATTACGCACATGCATCTGCTGCTTGACAATCCCAGAACCGGCATCCTTGCCATGCTGAACCTCCGGAACGGTGATACGACACCGGAACCGTGGGTGCCAGATAGTGTCGAAACCTACATGACCGGGCATTGGGATGTTCCGATGACCTACGAAAAACTGATTGCCCTCTACGATCAGTTTCAATTCAAGGGAGCCTTCGAGCAAAACGTGGAACGCCATATCAACGAAGAAACGAAGCTTGATTTCCGGCAAGATATTATCGGCCAGCTCGCGGGCCGTTTCACGGTCCTCTTGGGATTCCCCAAACCGGCCCGGCTCCGACCGCGCTCCATGCTACTGGCGGTGGAAGTCCAGGATAAGGACGCTGCTCTTGCAACCATTGAAAAACTAATTGCCTTGGAACCTGAGGAATTCGAGGAGCGGACATTTGGCGGCGTCAAATATTGGTTGCCGGCCGATTTGATCCAAAGATTTAAGGATCAGGGCCTCCCCGAGGAAGAGGCACCCATGATGCCCTGTTGGGGGATTATTGAAAATTACGCGATGGTCGCGAATTCAGTCCAGCTTTTGGAATCCACGATCGCCGCCCGCGACGGGACCGAAGGACGGCTTGCCGACGCGCTTGACTACAAACTGATCGCCAGCCGGATCCGCCGGCAATCCAACGATCCGGGAATCGTCCTGTTCAACCGGCCCGAAGAGACATTACGATACGTCTACGATCTGGCGACGTCCGAGAAGAACCGCGAACAGCTCCGGAACCTGGCGGAGAATAATGAAGCGCTCGCTATCCTGAACCGGGCCCTGGAAGAGAATCCGCTCCCGCCATTCGAAGTGATTGCCAAGTACCTCGCCCCCAGCGGCGGCCTCGTCACCGATACGGAAACCGGTTTCCATTTCCTCTCCTTCACACTCCGGCGAGAATAAGGAACTTGCTCCAAGGCCCTCCAGCCCCACCGATCCGGCAAGCCTAAACACGGTGCGTAAGTCTTTACATCAAAAGCACATGTGGTGATTTCTGCCATCCGTACCCCATTTAATTACAAAAATTGCAAGAGCTTTATTGTAATATGAATTTCGGTAAGTAGACTAGAAGCTGTTCGGAACTTTAGTAAGAATGACTGCCGGATTGCAAGACGAAGACTTTAAAAAACTTGGACCTAAGGGACCTTGCTAGTGAGTAGGACGAATTGGTAAGTAGCTTGGCGGAATTTTTCCAGAAGACCATCTCGATACTTATAGAATCTCTCTTACTTGGCAATGTGTGCTGAATAGCCTGTTCTCTTGCCATACGGCATCGCGTCCGGCGTGGTTGCGCTGATCCGTTTTCTCTGGAGGTTTGATCTAATGAAAAAAATTCTGTTCGCACTTTCCGCATTAGCTTTATTAATCAGCACTGCGTCTGCTGATCTTACCGAGGGCTTTGATTCGTTCACAGGACTTGCCCCTCCCGATACAGATGCAGTTTTAACAGCCAATGGATGGGTTGGTGCGCTTCGCAGTGATCCACTTGGGACATCCGGAATCTTTTCAGGATCTGAAACGGTATTTCCTCCCCACTCGAGTCCTGGTTATGCCGGAATGAACTATGAGAATACCGATCCGAATGGTACCGGAGATATCAGTACTTGGGTTATGACTCCGGAACTCATCCTGCAGAATGGCGATACGTTTTCGTTCTATACTCGGGCGCCGGATGGTACATCCTGGGCAGATGCGCTTGAAGTTCGGCTGAGCACGGCCGGAGCAAGTACGGATGTAGGTACAACCGCAACGGATGTTGGTGTTTTCACGATATTGCTGGCCGAAATTAACACAGCGTTGGTCCCAGACGGATATCCGCAGGTCTGGACGGAATGTTCTGGCACGATTACTGGCCTGTCTGGTGGCGAAACCGGTCGAATCGCAATGCGATACGTTGTACCCAATGGTGGGGGTTACGGCACGAATTCAAACTACATCGGTGTTGATACATTCACAACCAGTGCATCCATCATCCCGGAACCGTCCACGATCGCATTGGTCGGCTTCGGTCTGCTCGGATTGCTAATCTGGCGCCGCCATCAATAATCACTGAGTCTGGGAACTATCACATCCAGGTTAAAGGCCCAGAATCAGCTCCTGCCGGTACAGTGGCAGGTGCCGGTAATAGACTTCGAGCATATAGATCGACAGGCAAGTCACGTAGAGCCGCCCGCCACCTTGGAAGGCCCAACGGTCCTCGGCGGGTTCCCAACTCCCCCGCTCGCGCCCTTGACGCACTTGATGGGCGGGAACTTCCTGCCGCATCACCTCGTTCCACTGCCGCCATGCCACCCCTTCCATATGGTGGCAGACCTGCGTGGCGTAATACCAGTAATAGACATCCATGTCACTATAGTTGATCTGATTTTCCAGAATGAATTCAACTCCAGCCACGAGCCGGGGATCCTCGCGTGCCCAGCCCAGGTACTGGCGGCACAATAGACCCTCGGCTGTCATGACGACCGTCGGCTGCCTCGACGACTGGTACACGTAGCGTGATCCATTTTCACGAGCCATTTCGTCGAGAAACGTGTCAACCAAGGAAAGCGTCGTGCTGGGTACTTCCAGACCGGCCATCTGGGCCGACTTCAGGGCCATGACAAACCAGCCTGTGACACTCATATCACCCGGCTCTTGCGGCTCGTATCTCCAGCCTCCCTGCGGGGATTGGGCTTGGACGCAATATTCAATGGCCCGTTCGGCCGGTTCGCGAAAGGCTTCGTCATGCGTCATCGCATAGAGTTCGCAGAGCGCGATCGTACAAATGGCATGCGTATAAAGCTGCGTTCGACCGAGTTCGTCGGGCTGAAAAAAAGCGCCGTTCTCCTCTTGGCGTTTCAATAGGGCGCTCCATGCCCTGGCCACAACCTGCGTGTAGGGATCGTCTGAATCCCCCTTATGGGTATGCCCGTTGCCCTGGAATGCCAGGAGGGCCATCCCGGTAGCCGCTTGCTCATTACGAGTGCCGGGCACCCCGTCGCTGTATGGGCCGGAGAGGCTCCAAAGTCCGCCTCGCCCCTGGTTGCGTGCAAGCCACTTCAGGCCTTCTAGCACGGCTGCCTGGGTCGTCGCATTTCCACCATAGGCTGCCAATAAAGATTCTTTGGTGCCCTTCTCGCGACCCGTGAGCGCCATCCCAAGGAGATCGGATGGCGTATTGGAAGTCAGATTGAGCGGCAATACCGACGGCTCCAATTGGTCCGGTGTGGCCAAAGGATCGTCCACTGGGATCAGATCCGGCGGTGTGATGATCTGCTCCAAGGCTTCGAGATCCTGATTGCCTAACCGAAGATCCTCCTCGTCCAATTGGTCTCCCAGGGTCTCCGCATAGGTCAAATCCAACTCGATATAAGGACCGGCCGATTCCGAGAAGAACCATATACCTAATAGGATCATCGCCACCATATGAACGATCGCACTCACCAACCAGGGCGGAGAATCTTGGATAATCAGCTCTGGTACTTCGAATGACCGGAAATCTTTCCGTTTCCGGAACAATGGCTCGTGAATCAATCCGTCGGTTCCAGCAAGCCCATCTGAAAAGATCGGTTGGCCAACGGGCCGGTAGGTGCTTGGATCACCAAATGCTGGGACTTCCGGGGTGCGGATCGACACGTCCAAAACGGGGGGGGGCATGGCAGGTGGAGAATCCAATCCGTTGAGCGAGAATCTCAATACGCCCGGCGACACGACAGGAGGCAGGCGATGGCCTGATGGTTCGGTGTCATGGGCCATGACTTCGTCCTATGGATCGGTGCCGTCTTCCGAATGGACTATTCCACGTCCATTCTGTCCGCTGGTATCTATTTATATCTTCGATAATATTCGAACAGAATATTCTGGACTTCCTTGCAAGCTTCCATTATCTATCAGTAAGCGTATCGGTTCTCCTCATGGTTGCCAAGCCAGAAGTCATTATACCACAGGAGTTTGCGATAAGGAATCAAGGGAATGGAAAGAAGTCGATTCCATGGAATGGGTGCTTTTCGTACATCCCATTGATTCGTTGCTCAAGTATCAACCATTGGATAGCCGACATAGCCACGGATGGACAAGAAGGCGCCCCTTGAAAAACCAAAGAGACGGCCTAAAATCATTTGAGAATGAACAAAATCCGGGATTCTATGGAAATAAGAATCCGCGGACCGTGTGTAATATCCTCTATCGCGGGGTGGAGCAGCCCGGTAGCTCGCGAGGCTCATAACCTCGAGGTCGCAGGTTCGAATCCTGTCCCCGCTA
>JAFGFZ010000274.1 GCA_016930815.1 Pirellulales bacterium
CCCCAATTCTTTTGGGCGGCCTTCGACTTCGGCAATCCGCGGGTTTCGAAGAGAATCGGCGCGCCGGGGTAATCGTGCAGGACAACTTGGGTATTCGGGGTATCGCCGGCGTCTTCATAGCCGAGCCGCCCGCCGATGCTGATCACGCGGGGCGAGAGCAATTCATGGCCGAGGAACCACCGGGCGATATCCATCTGGTGGATTCCCTGGTTCCCCATATCGCCGCAGCCGGTGTTGAAATCCCAGTGCCAATCGTAGTGCAGTTTGGGCCGGTAAAGTTCCCTTTCTTCGGCGGAACCACACCAAAGGTCGTAGTGAATGGTCTTCGGAATTTCGAGTGGTTTGTCGAGTTTGGAGATACTTTGGCGTGGTTTGTAGCAGGTCCCCAGGGCGTAGCGGATCGCGCCAAGCCCCCCGTTTTGAACCCACTCGACTGCGGCGCGGATACCATCACTCGATCGCGATTGGGTGCCGCATTGGACAATCCGATTGTATTTCTTGGCGGCGTTGGCAAATTGCCGGCCTTCCCAGACATTATGCGAAACGGGTTTCTCGCAATAGACATGCTTCCCGGCCTGAATCGCCGCGATCCCGATCAATGCGTGCGTGTGGTTCGGTGTCGCGATGGAGACGGCATCGATATCGTCGCGTTGGATCAGTTCACGATAATCAACATAGGTGTCGACCTTGCGCCCGAATTTCTTTTTGAATTCGGCAGCGCATTCGGCCAGGACGCTTTCATCGCAATCGCACAGCGCGACGAGGTTTGGCGCGAATTCCTGGATGTGGGATTGGCCGCGTCCTTTCAGTCCGATCACCGCAACCGTGATCCGGTCATTCGCTGATGATACTGGATCTTGCGCTCGAAGCGTCCCAGTGAATACACCGGCGGCGGCCGTTGCAGCCGAAGCCTTCAAGAACATGCGCCGAGAGACCGCGTTGTCTGTTGCCATCATAAGAACCTTTCGGAGAACGGGGGGCGTTGCGAAGCGGGAAACTGAAATTGCTACCAATGATAAAAGATCCGGCC
Source organism: Pirellulales bacterium (assembly GCA_016930815.1). Classification (GTDB taxonomy): domain Bacteria; phylum Planctomycetota; class Planctomycetia; order Pirellulales; family Lacipirellulaceae; genus JAFGFZ01. Next base: position 1,031 of record JAFGFZ010000274.1, read on the forward strand.
TCGACAAAGAAACCGTGGGGTTTTGAGTTTCTGGGTTTGGAAGGGCACGCCAGCCGCCGGTCGCGCGCTCAATCCAGGAATCCGGCCAGTTCCTGGGCCCGGCTCGGCTGCTGGAGTTTGCGAACTGCCTTGGCTTCAATCTGACGGATACGTTCGCGTGTCACTTTGAAAATATGACCGACCTCTTCGAGGGTGTAGCTGTAGCCGTCTCCGAGACCATATCGGAGTTTGATGATCTCCCGCTCGCGGTAGCTGAGTGTTTTGAGAACCTTGGTGATACGGCTTCGGAGCATCTCTTGAGCGGCACCGATGGCTGGGCTTTGGGCGCCGATATCGGGTAAGAGATCCCCGAAATGGCTGTCCTCGCTATTGCCGACCGGGCGATCGAGGCTGATCGGGTAGCGGCTCATGGCGAGGACTCGGCGAGCCTCTTCGATGGTGCAATCGGCCGCTCGGGCAGTCTCCTCCAGCGTGGGCTCGCGACCGTATTCCTGCAACAGCCGCCGAGACACGTTGCGGACGCGGCTCATGGTTTCGACCATATGGACTGGAATCCGGATCGTCCGGCTCTGGTCGGCGACGGCGCGGGTGATTGCCTGCCGAATCCACCAAGTCGCATAGGTGCAGAATTTGAAGCCGCGGCGATATTCGAATTTGTCGACCGCCCGCATCAGTCCCGCATTGCCTTCTTGAATGAGATCCAAAAAGCTCAGGCCGCGGTTGCGGTATTTCTTGGCGATCGAGACGACGAGGCGGAGATTCCCTTCGGATAATCCCCGCTTGGCTTGCTGATATTGCGTATAAATTCGGCGGAGGCATGCCACGCGGTTACGTAGACTTGTCGGTGTCTCCTGCGTGATGCGGAGCAGGTTCCGGTACTCCACAAGAATCGGTTTCCGCTCGATCAACGGGCGCCGCTCCTTCTTGTGTTGGAGAAGCTGGGCCTGGAGCTCATCGATCCGTTTACTGAATTCTTCGATTGGCTTGATAAACGACTCGATCCGATGCGTGCGCAGACCAAGCTCCTCGATCAGCAAAACGGCCCGATGACGCCTTAGGCCGAGTCGTTTCCACGCGGCGCGGCGCTGGGCGATCCGATAGGATCGACTGGATGCAATGCGATAATCCTCGGCGTTCCGGTCAAGCAAGATCTCAATGGTACGTAAATTATGCGGCATACGGCCGAGGATTTGATCTTTTTCAAGCCGGTCCGTGACGGAAACCTGAACGGTCCGGTCGAATGGCAATTCGCCGCGATAAACGCGTTCGAGTGTCTTGAAAGCCGCGCGAATGACATAGTCGCAAGCCAGCAGTTTCCGGCGAAAAGAGGTCCGGGTCACTTCAATGCGACTGGCTAGATGAATTTCTTCGTCGCGCGTCAGTAATGGGATCTCGCCCATCTGCGTAAGATACATGCGGACCGGATCATCCGACCAGGATTCCCCAGGTCCGATTTCAAGATTCTGTAAGTCATCCTCGTCGTCAGGGTCCAACAAATCGATTTCATCTTCGTCGGTTGGATCGTCGAGTAGATCGTCATCGTCGGTTGGTTCCTCTTCGATCGACTTCTGATTCAGCCCATTCGCCTGCTTCTCAACATCTTCAGTGACATCCTCCAATCCGTGTTCCAACAGTGCTTCGTACAAGGCGACTCTCCTAGAAATGGATAAAAAAGACTAGGGACAACTAATTCTAACATCCGCTAGATGAAATTCTTGTTGCTTGTTTCATTTGGAAAAAGATTGCGCCTGTGGCAATCCTTCGTACAAGTTCAACTTTGTCTCTTGCTAAAAGTGCGCACGGCATCGCAAGGCGCGAGGGTATCCAACTTCTTGTGCGGGAGGTCATCTCCGGATGGAGTCTGTCGAAAGTGCCAAACCACCGCCGGTCGCTTGATCGCAAGCCAAGGTGACAGGATGCATACGTCACTCAAGCGAGCGTTGTATCCCGTTCGCGATGCATTCCTTGTCCAGACGGTCCGGAGACTTCTCCCCATGCCAGGAAAGAACCCTGAATGGATAGACCGATATCGCAGCATTGCGTAATGTCCCCTACAGTACCTTCAAGACCGCGCCCAGGACTGGCCCAAGCCCGCCCCATCCAACACTCCAACTCTTCGGCGAACAATCGATCCACGGCGAACGGGAGCGCCGCGGATGGTATCCGTCGTGTCTGTGTGTAAGATCCGTGATGCCTCAATTCTAATTACCGGTTCGTTCGGGTCCAGCGCCCCAAACCATTTTATCGCAACTTTCCTACCTTGGACAACGATCTCAAGGACCCTAGAATGAATCCATTCGGCCTAGGCGATTGCTGCAAATCGTTGCAAGGAAATATCTTGCGCCGTGTACGGGCGGTTCCGTTCGATCGAGATGGCCTCGGCCCCCGCCCAATTGCCCAACCAAGGATTCCAATGCTAGTAAGCGGACACATGCGATAACTTGACGAATTCGAAATCTGCCAGGAAAGTGGAATTACCAAATGGAACCTATCGGATGCATCGAATTCGTCCAGCAAACCGTCCTCGCCTCCGGATTGGAAAGGGGATATCTGCCATGGCAGACCAATATGAGCTGACTTGTTCTACATGTGGCAACACGGTTCTGGTGGGCCAACCTCAAGCCGGCAGTCGTGTGGCATGCCGTTGCGGGGAACAACTCGATGTCCCGACACTCCTGGCATTGCAAAATCTCCCGACTGTGAAACTGGCGGAGGAAGCGGAATCGCCCGCCTGGAGTTTCCAACATGGGCTGATAGCAATCGGATTCATTTTGACAGTGGCCTGCGCCATTCCCGGTGTGTACTTTCGAGTCGAGCAGTCCACCACGACACCCTATCGGATGGATACCTACCAGACCCAAGTCATCCAGCAACTGGATGCTGAATCACCGCTGGAGACGTGGATACGCTGGCATCACAGAATTGTCCCTCTTGCGGAACAGGGTCTGACGGAATTCCAAATACCCGATACGATCACTTATGAACGGAAGATGGAGCGCCTTGGTACCTATCAAATCATATCTTTCGGTGCGGCGGGAATCGCCGCACTAGGTACCCTGATCGCCCTGGTGTGGTTGAAGAGAAGATAAACACCAATTTCAAGGCAGCAGTTTTACCCCAATGCATGCCAGGCCCGCAATCCAAAAGGGCTAACAAACATGCGCACACCACGCGCGCATATTAACATAGACTAAAACTCCAATAGTTCCTCGCGCTCGGCTGGTTCCAAATCGGTCCATCGAGAGCCGAATCCGCTTCGGTGGGCCAGCCGATGCACCTGACTCGTTTCCTTGTCGATGACAACGAGCAACCGTTTCCACCATGTTGCGGCTTGGGCAATGTACACCGATTCTGTTTCGGACAATTGCCATTTGCGGAATCGGTCGAGGCCGGGATATTCGCCCAAAAGCCAGACAATGCGCGGATCATCGATTGGAACCGGAATAAGTTGTCGGCACGCCTGGCAAATGCCATTTTTCAGAACGATATTGCTTACTTCTTGCTGGCAAACTTGGCATATTGTGAACTGGTCCTGAAGTGCCGGTTGGCCAGAAACAGGGCAGGTTCTGGTGAGTTTTTCAAGGACATGCTGGCCCGAGACGCTGCATTCAACGAGTTCACACCGGACAACGCGCTTGCCCGATTTATCGCACGTCGCAATCTCGTCCGCCGCGACGATACGGCCATCATCCGTCGCTCCAAGATGGAAACTATCGACACCAGACGCTTCACAATGAAAGGGCGGCGGGACAAACATGCGGGCCCAACCTTCGAATGGCAGGTCCGCGAAGGTTTCTCCGATGGTGAACCGCAGTTTCCCAGTCACGTGTTTTGCCCAGATAATGGTTGCCGCGATTGGTTCGCTGAGCTGCCCCTTTTCTGAAGCAGCCTCCGTGCTGCGGACGCCGTTTTCCAGGGGCGGAGCGACCGATTCGATATGGCGTTGACCCGCATGAACTAGAAGTGTCATTTGCTGCCCAGTCATCCGGGGTGGATAGGGACCAGCGGGTACGATTTCGTTCAAGCCGAGCGACTGAACTGTTTCGGTGTCGATTGGGGTACCATTTTCGTTGAAGTAATAGTGCTCGATCCGATCCAGGGCCGGGGAACGATATGTTAATCGCAGGAATGGGCGATCGTCGAACAAACATCCGCCGAGGTGGACATTCCCATTTTCCACTGTATATGCCGAGAAAAGCTGGTTGGAAAAATCGTGGACACCGCTCGGTTGATATTTGGGCCGGGCGTGGACTGCCGGCCCTTGGGCTTGGAGGGCATCGTGGAACCATTCGACCAAAGGGGCTCGGCCGGTGATCGGCGTGACCCGTTGACCAGCCACTTCGCCAGGTGCCCTCGATCCGGGCCAACAGAAGGCAGAAACAGATTCGATGGTTGGTCCATCGGGTGTCTCGGTGCGGCGAACCAGCTCACAGGCCCCGTCCGGTCGCTCGATTAAGTCCAGATTGAGCTGGGCAGCCGCCCAGCGGACGAAGGATTCCAGCAAATCCACATCCGATTGGGGCTGTGCCAATCGATCGGGTTGTCTGGTCTGGCAAGTCACGTCAAGTCCAACATCGGGTTTGGATAAAGCGTACGTTCCCTCGAACTCTCTATTGTACGGTGGTATTCGCCATGTGCCCCCTCTTTTTTAGGTTCGCCGACGATGGATTCCGGAACGCGGATTGGGAAATGCGGATTGGGAAATATTGGCAATTGCATCGATGCGATTTAGCTGCCGGCATAAGGATTCAACCTGATTTTCTTGCGAATCTCTTCTTTCAGCTGCAGGAGGATCGATTGTTTATCGGTGTTTTCCAGGATTTGCGAGACAACCTGTTTCGGTGCGATATCACCCCAGCTGGCACCATGTTGGAAATAGTATCGAGCTGCCTGGCCAACGATATAGGATCCGTAACCGGCCGCCGCTCCTTGCGGGAGGGCCGTTAGGACCGCGCTGCTACCGAGCGTCAGGCCTTTGAAGATACCCGACGCGACGTGCGTTGCCGCTTCGGCCAGCATAATCCATCCTGCCGCTTTCAGGATCGATAGAACCAGCGATCGGGCATTGGCCGTCGTGATATGGATACCGTAAATCCTTGCGAGCGTGGCAACCATGGCTGTATCGACTGCGGTACCCCCAAGGATATCCGCGACGGCAATCGGATTGATGGCCACCGCAACCGCCTTCATGCTTGCGTAACTCCAAATCGTCATGGCCGCTTTATCTTCTCGGAGCCTGACTCGCAAGGCACCCATCCGATCGCTTTTGTCAGCCGCATACATCGCGGCATTCAGTGCGACTAGCGCTTTCCCCTCGGCATCGAGGATCTCCAAGATGCGTTCCTGGAGTGCCACGATATTCGGCTGGGGTTTACGCCATTCCGTGATCGTAGCGCCCGTGGCGGTCTCGATGACATATTCGATTTCCTTCGGATCCGCCGCCACTGGAACAATGTTCCGCGGATCGACCAATCCAGTCAGCTGGGAACCGGCAAGATGGGCAAGCAACTCTTTTTTTTGTTGGGTTGTATACAGGTCCATCTTGTTGAGGACGACCAGCAGTGGTTTCTGGCTGGCAGCAAGTTGGGCCAGAGCCGTGTATTCGATTTCGTTCAGGTCGGAATCGGTAACAAATAAAACAAGATCGGACCGGCTGGCGGCCTCTGCGGACATTGCCGCCCGCGCGGCGCCATCCACTTCGTTCAAACCGGGAGTATCTACAAGAACCACCTGGGATTCCGCCAGACCGGGAACACAATAGCCAACTCCATCCCAGTCGAGGTGCCAGACATCCTTGGTCCATCCACCACGGACATTCGTCTGGGCCACGGCCTTGCC
>JAFGFZ010000275.1 GCA_016930815.1 Pirellulales bacterium
ATTACCGTGGGTGAGCCTTTGGCGATCACATCGGGCGGGCCGACGCAGACGGCCATGTCGCCGATCCGGGCGGCGGGCATGAAGCCGATCAAAACAGTCGGACAGCCAACGCAGACCGGGCCGCCAACGTGCGGAATGGGTGGTGTTCCCGGCGTTACCATCGGGCACGTGTGCATGTCGCCGATTCGGGCTGCTGGAGGCATGGGTGTGTTGAACGATATGAACTGATACTTCTATCTCTAAGAAGATTCCAGCCTATTCACATAGGCTTCCGGGAAATCTTCGCTAGCGATTGATTGCATTCAGGCGATTAACTCCAGGAAAGTTCCACCGAGCATCGGTATTTTATCCAGGCGCGCTCTTGAATCCTGTCTTCTCCCGATGGGCTTGGGCTGGAGTTTTGGGTTGTGCTTTCTCGGCCATATTGGGCGTATCGGGAACTTTGGGCGGTTTCAGCTGGCAGCCGGTACCGGCACCGGCCGCGCCACCGCTATTGATCAAGACCAAATTTCCTTGAATGGCCACACCGGCCGGGCTGATATTGATAAATCCGCCGGGCCCCTTGAGCGTCAGGCTCATGCCCGCTTCGACAACGCAGTTCATACCCGCCTTGATATGGACCTCCTGCCCGCCCTCGACGGCATATTTCATGCCCGCCTTATGGTGCGATTCCATTTCCGACTCGACGGAGAGGTTTTTCGTTTTTTCATTGCAGTCACCCCCGCAGGTGAGCGAGAAGGTGCCCACCTGTTGTTTGAGGTCCTTCTGGACCGTCAGTGACTGCGAACCTTGGACTTCCTGTTTGGTATCTCCTTCGTTGATTGTGCTCAAACCATCCTTCCCAATCTTGATCGCGATATTCTTTTCGATGACACCAGCGAGATTCCCACCGTCTTCCGCCTCCCCGGCACCGACCATGATCGTGTAGTTGCCCTCGATGTGCTCGATTTGGTGCCGCTTGATGTTGAGGTGTTTGTCCTGCCAGATCATTTCCTGCTGGTCACCGCCCTTTTTCCCATCCTTTTCCCAGCCGATAATCTGGTGTCGGTTGCCGTAGATTCGTTCTCGGGAATCGTTCCGAACTCGGACATCCATATCCTTCTGGGCATGGATGAAAACGCGTTCGCTATCTTTCACATCATCGAAAAAGAGCTCATTGAATCCATCGCCCCCTTTGGTACTGTTTGTCTTGATATAGGTCTTCGCCTTATCATCGGGCAGAGTGTAGTGTGGCATCTGCTCCTGATTGTAGACCGAACCGATGATCAGAGGCTGGTCCGGATCGCCGTTGAGGAAATCGACAATGACTTCCTGGCCAATACGTGGGATGGCCATGAATCCCCACTTTCTCCCAGCCACATGATGAGCGACACGAATCCAGCACGAACTTTTTTCATCCCGCTTACCCTCTCGGTCCCAATGGAACTGGACTTTCACACGGCCGTATTCGTCACAGTATATTTCCTCCCCTTTCTTGCCGACTACCACGGCGGACTGGATCCCGGAGACGAGTGGTTTGGGCGTAATGCGGGCAGGTCGGAACGGCACATCAGCTGCGATGCAAGTGAACGTATTCGAGTATTCACAGCCTCCTAATAAGCCCGTTCCGGTCGAGTAGGCACCCGGTTCGACTCCCCGATGTTCGATCGCCGTGATGACATACGTCTTGCCGTTCTCGCCGGGCGGGATGTATTGATCGAATTGGAACTTCCCGCCGACAGTAAATGTCCGGCAAGTGCTCGCGCCAGAGGCCTGATCGAAAGAGACCTCCTCCTCCTCCATCCGTATTCGCGTGAGCTGCTTTCCATCGCTTGGCTCAACATACTCGCCCGGATAGTCGTACACTTCATAATTCTTGGTCTCTTTTACCGGCACGCTGGCCGTCTCCTGGGCCATCAGACTCGTGCTCGGCTTTTTAAAGTTATAATCCGTCTGTGCCCATTTGCCGGAGATGAATTCGTAATCATGCCGCCAGTCGGTGATATGGTCTTCAACAACCGAACTTTGCAAATGGCTGGGCGGGAAATTGACACGGTTTTCCGGAATGTTTTTATAGGCGCCTATATGATCCGCCAAAATGAGAGTATGCTTCTCTTCCTCATGCTTGAAATAATAAAATATCCCCTCCTGTTCCATGAGCCGGGATACGAAATTGAAATCAGTCTCACGAAACTGAACACAGTACTCGATCTTACGATAATTCGCACGCAGGTCCTTCTTCCAGGAACCTTTCAGGACCGATTCATTAAAAACTTTCTCGATAATATCGGGAACGGTCATATCCTGGAAAATGCGGCAGTCACTTGTCTGCGTGAGCAGCCAGAAAGATGGCACCATTTCCGCTCGATAGAGTGTGCCACCTCCTTCCGCGAAATCTGCCGAGAACCGGCTGATGATCCCTGAGAAATAGCGTTCTGTTGATCCATCCGCCAAGAAGATCCGGATCGACGCCTCTTTGCCTACAATTTTTTCCGGTGGGATAGTATCCTTGGGAGAGACCATCTCCAGTGAATAGAAGAATAGCCGCGACATCTCCTCACGGCCAGAAAACGACACGAGCCGAAGATCTTCACCCAGAGGAGAATGGACGGCCATCAGTCGCTGTTCTTGAGCCATGTCCGGAGCCCTCAACGGAGGAATGTCAACCCGCCACCAATCACCCGGTGCCGCGGGAGAAGAGACAGCCACTCCTACAATCCGGTATGAGCCCAGAATCAGGCCGCCAAGGAAAGAGCAGAACCGGACCGGTGCTCGGTTCTGCTTTGTTTCCACCCATACCAGATGTGGATCGACCGGGCTTTACGCTTGGCCCTCTTCCACCTTCCAGGTGGCTTCGACCTTGCCAACCGACTTGCCGGATTTGTCCATCTTATCGTAAGTCCACTTTATCTCCTCGTAATTGAGGGAAATCTGTTCCGTTGGCACAGCACCTTCCTGGGTTGCACCAGATACATCGTAGTTCGTAACGCGTACATTCTTCAGTACCCACTGGAAGTACGGTTGACGTGATTCCGCGCCGGTCGATGTGCAGAGATCAATTTTGACCTCCGGATAATTCGTGCCGTCGCAAATTGCTTGGATCAGTTTGGGGGTGGATGCATCAACCTCTTTGACGAGAATGATATCACCCAAGTCGGCCGAAGCCCGCTGACGTGTCGAACCAGATACCCCAGCTCGCATCGGGCGTGAGACACTCTGCGAAACGCTGATCAAATTGATCCAGTCCTTATGGTTAGCATCCACGGACTCGCCCTTGATATCCCCAATTTGTACATAACCAGCCATAATAATTCTTCCTTTCCAAAGATAGAAAATGTTGGCATGTGGCGAACACCGCCTCTTGACCTACCCTTTTCCTTAGCCTCGAAGACAAATCGCGTCGGACGGTTCCTCGTTGGCTGCATTACCATTATCGGGGCAGTTTTCGGGAGGTTGCGTGAAATTTAATGCGTGATTCCAATTTTTTCCGTAAGTGTCATGAGGACCTTGATTTGTAAACATGCAAGGGTGACCGGTGGCAGCCTGGGATTATTGTAAGAACTGCCATTGTCCGAGTACCTTAGCTAGGTAATTGTCAAGAATCCTCCTGACGCTTTAAATTGGGCACTCCCGTCCGCCGCCGGAGTTCTTCACGGACACCATCATCTTGAATAAGATCGCTCAATAGTTCGGGTAGCGACATTGTACCCCAGCGAGCCACCTGTCGTAAAGCATACGATATCGGAGAATGAGGCTCCGAGTGTTCGAAAAAGTCGGCTAATTTATGGAGTGTATCGAGTGCCTCCTGACGGCCGGAGATCCGTCCCTGGGATAGTGGATTCTTTCCCAAATCGCCGCCTACCACATCTTCCGCGTCCGTACCCTCAGCTAAATTGTCCGATTCTGGTTCTTGGAGGACATTTCCAGCCACCCGCTTGATCGTATCCAGGAAATCGATCAGGGAGGATCGGAACCGAGCCAAGGATGGGGCAGTACGCTCCCCCGCGGCGTTAGGCTGACATCGCTTTTCTAGAAAATCCCCTGTCGCTTGGATGTTATCGATCGTCTGTTGTAAGTTATCAACCAGATCGATATAGAATTCACGAGGAGTGTTTCGAATCGATTGCTGAAATATCTCGTATGTGATAGCCCCCTCTTTAATACGCTTTTCCCGAATCTCCGAACTCTTTTTCTGCAGCTCGCCGACCTGATCGTAGTCGATCATGGAATAACTTGAACCGTCTGTAGCTGTCGTGATAGGAAATCCACGAAGGACGAACATCGTATGGTCGCCCACGAGGCCTTCGAAGATCCCCATAGAATATTCGTGCCCCGCTTCAGGCGTGGGTAATGGATGGAGATTATCCCAATATTCCTCACACAGCCGCCGGCAGAGCAGAAAACCGTCCCGCATGCCAACAAATCCATATTGCTGGATAAGGGCCTCGGTGAGCCAACAGGCAATACGAAAATCTTTGCAAACATTCTGCATGGTTTCGGATGCCAAACGAATCACGCTCGACCAATCCGGTTTATCTGGTGGTTTAATGCTATCCTTATCTCCCGGAGGGACAATGAAGTAGTCCGTATACTTCCGTTCAGCATTTTTCGCCTTATCGCGGGCAGCCTGAACGGTGTGGTATGGACTCTCAGCATCACTTCGATCAAGGGCAACACCCGTTGGAAATTCGTCCGAAATTGGGCGCAACAGGGCATCAATATCAATAATGGGATGGTTGGCCATGCACTACTTGCTCTTATATGGACTCATTATTATGTGATGATCGGGAGGGCGAGGCTCCCGCGGAGCCGAATCCTACCGATTCATGGGCGGCCCAGCAGAAGCTTAATCCTCCCCAATTTCCGGACACCTTCACTTATTTTCAAGTATATTTGAGCGCATTGGACAATCAAATGATTCGGGAGCTCAGCAGGGCGGAATATGGAAATATGTCCCTTTTGGGCGAAGAATTTTTCAGGCTGTTTGGGTAGAAATGCGGGCTAGGCAGCTCCCAAGGCTTGAAGTGATCGGCCAAGTTGACCTAGAATTCGGCTATGGAGGCGGCTTGCCCAGGCCTTGTGGTGGCCACATCGACGTGCAATTTCAGTCAGCGATAATCCGTCATAATAGGCCCAACGGATCAACCGGCGATCCGGTTCCGGAAGTGCGGCAACAGCCGCGCGCAACGATTCCAATACTTCCCGCTCAGCAACAATCCAATCGGGTGTCTTCGTATCAGGATCCAGATCCGGCAGATCGTCACGTTCCATGATCGCAACCTGGGAAGCAAGATACACCACAGCCAGTTTTTCCGTCGTTTCTCGTACCCATTCAGCTTCCTCCGCGGTCGATTTTGCATTGGTTGCACTCTTCTCGGAAGCTTGTTCATCAAGGAATTCACCCGCAAGTCGATGAGACCGGAGCCGATGTAAAGTCGATCGGCTAGTCCATGACATTTTCGAAAGGCCATCGTAAATCGCGCCCCGAATACGATAATAGGCAAAGGTTGAAAAACTGGCACCCGACTCCGGTTGATACACTGTCGCCGCTTGAGCCAAGCCAACCTGGCCATCAGCAATCAGATCGTCCAAAAGGATGTGTCGAGGGAGCTTGCTATGTATTTTGAGAGCGATAGAGCGGACCAAGCCCTGGTTACTGCAAATCAGTTCGTCAATATCGCTAGGTGGCACTGTTTTCATCGGACACTCGATTCCAGAGACGAATCAAACGCTCGCTTGCTCGAGGATCTTCAAGGAACATTTCTGCAACCTGACAATTTAGGTCATGGGAAGCCCGATCCCCCAGGTCAAGATCCTGCCAACTTTTTCGCAACATGGCGGCTACGAGATCCTGAGCAACCACCCGATCGGTAATATTCGCGCCCCGGTATTTGGCAGCGATTGCACGAAGAATCGCCTCTGCCTGCGAGGTACTGGCCGGAGAATATTTAGAGTGATCTACCGTTGACTCATCTGACGAATCCACACTTTGGGTACACTCAATCGGCTGCCTCTCCCTAACTCCAAAATCGGGGTCTGTCCCACTCATCGATTCCACCTCACGGCTCATGATTCTCAAGATCACCCCAACCGGTCTCCCAGCTCTTCTCGAGAAAACCAAAGGAAATACTTGGCATGTGTGCCATCCAAATCTTATTGGACCGGAAATAATCATAGCCGATCTCCAGCAATGAATCGGCTCGACCAGCTGCTCGGGAAGACCTGTATTATAGCTATCATATACGGATCGCAAGACATGATTCGGGGCCCATGAGGTTTCTCTTGGTCCATGATACGCCAACGGCGCTTGCATGTTGTAAGGTCTTTTAGGTTATGGATTTATCCCACGTTAAGGATACATGTAGAACCATAGGCTCACGAACAATGGCTTGAACCGTAGATGCTATTTCTAACCCCTTGCAAATTAAAGACTTAGCGAACGCTAATACCACAATTTAGGCAAAATGGGCAATCAAAGACAGTCACTATCGATGAATTTGAGAGGATCGATTATTCGGACGATGTGAATTAGGAGGATTCCAATCCAGTCCGGTTAATATGATTTTCATCGAGTGAACAACCAATTTCCTCGATGGTTGTCTAGCGACGGCGTTGGTTACGTCCATACATATCGAATCAGGAGCTGAATCTCATGATCCTTGCTTCGTTCAGGTTGCCATTCCGACCAGTTCAGCTATTCCTCCTTTCTGGCGCGATGCTATTAATATCACCGATCGCCTTGAATAGCAAGGAGATAGAGCCATCTCCAGATTCTAACAATCAAATAAAAATGGCATCCCCACATTCTGGAGCGTCTGTCAAACATGATGATGATATCAAGAACAAAGCGGAGAAAACATCTGGCGAGCAATCATGCAAAGAACAATCACGCACCACAACGAAGTCGCTTGTGGATCCTATCTGCGAGAAGAAATCTAGCACCCTGCAGTTTCTAGGACCTTGCAAGGACGCGAATCCATCTGTTGAGAGTAGAAGTTCGACTTTCAAGCTGGATACAGCTTCCGATTCCGATATCGTGATTGCAACAGATCACAAGAAACAATCAGAGTTTAAACTCCCACCTCGGAAAGTCCAAGCTCGAACGACTCAACCAAATCCCTCCCAAGAGGCTATCAAATCCTCGACCAAATCCTCAACGCCCGCCATCCAACAGGCATCACTTTTTGCTTCTGTGACTCGTTCCGTTGAACCTGAACTGAAGGAGCCAGATAAGAGTCCAAGCACATCCATTACCCTTTCGATGCCTCATTCCATCCAGATAGGATCAGCGAAGCCAGTCCTGTCTTCGCCAGACGCAATGTCCGACGTGCAGATGTCTAAAGCACCGAATCCCAAGACCCAGGCTCCGAAAGCGTTGGATCCGAAGGGACAGGCCCTCAGGGTACAGTCACCCGAAACGCAGGCTCCCAGAGCCTGGGAGTCTAATGGATCTTATATGACGGAGAATCGGGCGATTCAAATTAAGAAGACCTTGGCTCCTAAATCGGCTACCGGCACACGCCGCGGGAAGCCGGAGCGAGCACCGGAACAGCGTCTATCCGATGAATCCGCCAAGCGATCGAATATGGCTCATGTTGTCCCAACCGCAAAATCGACCTCTATGATTCTTGCTCGAAATACCACCTCCATACGCCAGGAAGAAATTCAGAGCAAGATTTCTAATCCATGCGCTCGTCCCGGCCTTGATGCTGAAATGGCATCTGATACGACCGAAGAGGGGCGGTTCTGGCTCAGTATTGATCCCAAGATGAATTTAGAACTTCAGACCCCACCGAGCGATGAGGAAGCGAGACAGAAGTTTGGAACCATGGCCGCCGCGGAATATATTGGACGCGGGTGCCCTCGGTTTGATTTGGAAACCGAATTCGTTTGGGCGGCGCCTGCCTTTTATCATCGGCCCCTCTACTTCGAGCAGGTGGGCTTGGAACGCTACGGGAATGGCGCTTGCCGCCCATGGATCGATCCGGTTATTTCCACAGCTCATTTTTTTGCCACCGTCCCAATTTTGCCGTACAAGATCGGTGCGGAACCGATCTGCAGTCATGTTTACACGTTGGGCCGGGGCCGGCCTGGAAATTACAATCCGGCTTGCCGCGAAATTTTGCCTTGGAGTCGGCGTGGATTTGTCTTCCAAGGTCTGGCAACGGCCGGTTTTGTGTTTCTTTTCCCGTAATGAATTTTCGGGACGAATTATCGTTTCAGTTCCGCTTTCTTCGAGTGCGGAATGGGGTATTCGCCAAACGCCTGATGCACGGTCCGACGGCGTCGGATCAATGCTCCGTTTGTACCCGCATATTTGCCCATCAGCACTGCCCCGCCTAAAAAGGCGGCTGTCGTGGCATGACGCGCAAGGCTAGAGGCCCTGGGCGTCTCTAGCAACCGGTTTTGGATGCCCGTGTCTGGCCTTGTACAATTTGTAAAATGCGATATAGGCCGCGTTGAGGTAGCGAGTGTTTCTACCGAGCTGTCTTGGGTGGAAGAATCGGTCCGATCATAATTATCAACATCTACAGCTGCTTCAATATTGCCCCGATTTCCTGATCGAAACTCGCGCGGAATGTTCCAGACCTTCCACGCTTCAAGCCAGCCGCTGTCGGTGGCATTGCGATCTACCGGATATTGCTCAGTCCGGCCATCGAACTCACCTTGGACTTCATCTCGTTGCAACATATTGCCATTTTCCGAATCTTCTGACTCACCGAGAGGATCTTTAGTATAATATGTCTCTTTTTTTTCTTTGTTGGGATAAAAAACCTCTATTTTGTATTTACCAGCATTATATTTTTCCTCGCCCTTAATCTTTTTGATGATATCTTGTAGAACGCTTATTTTGATTTCGCCCTCCCATGCCTCTGGATAATTTTCTAAGTATTCATCTTCTTTAACTTCACCGAACCGTGCACTTTCAGCGAGTGGTTGAGGTTGTGTGTGGTAGTCATCGAAATTGACTAGTTCAAAAATATCATTTGCCGGAGGAATGACTTCTACAGGCGGTGGTGGAATATAGATAGGAAGTGGTGCGGGAGGTGTTCCTTCTTCGGGTATACCCAGCGGACCTTGCACTTGTGCAAGAACGAAATTGTCATCCAAACCAGCATGAAGTGTTGAGGTTGCATGATTTAGATTCGTGTTTCCGCTTTGAGCGAATAGATTGATCAGCGGATCGTTGAAAACACGGATGTCTGTCTCCAAAAGAGGACCGAAATCGACCAGATCAGAGATGGAAAATTGGTGACGAACGACGACCGTGAATTCGAAAGAGTCTCCATTGCCAGTTGGATGGTCTGGTTCAAAGGTCAGTCCAGCCAATGGAGGAATATCGGGTGGCGGAACGAGGCTAGTATTTGCAATCCCTGCAATCTCATGATTGCCATCATAGACTACTTGAATTATCAAGTTGTTTTCACCAACAGTTCCAACATACAAGGTGATCTGTTGAAATCGATAACCTTCTTGCCCAACGAGCCGGTTAGTCGGCGCGATGAAGAGGTCTTGGGGAGCGACGAGATAATGATGCGGTCCGATTTTCTGATCGACTCCCGGAAGGGGCGGCACGTCACTATCGTCATAAGTATAAAAAGCACTAACATCCAAAACGACACCAGTACTACTCTCCAGTCTAGCATCATCATGAACGATCAGGTTACCCGCCGATACCGCGGTGAAGATATGATCTCCCTGCATGGAAACGACTGTGTCACGACTGTCGACGCCATATCCAACAAAATCAATGTTCCCAATTACTAGCGTTTCGATAAAGACATGGCCATCACTCGATAGGATGCCACTGATCGCGCTTTGGTTGGCAGCCGTGTTATCTGTGACCTGCGTGATATCAATGTCACCTTGATTGACTAGAACAATACCATATTCCGCATCCAACGAATTCGTCACATCCAAGGGCACCAATTCCCCGCCAACAACCGTCATCGGCGCGTAATCCGTCTCGACACGGTCGTTGATTGTATGGAGATCGATATAGATATTGACTTTGCTATCCGGGTGATTCGGGTCACTTATAACCATTTCGTCCAAATCAACGAATCCACCAACCTCCGCCGCGAATGTCCCAAACTTGGCGTCGGCTAGAATAACCGCTCCGCTCAGCGCTCGAAACGCGGCAATATCCGCCGTAATCGTGTTGAGCTGGGCAAGCGTTCCATCTGGTTCATTATTCTGATCATCCCGAAATTTACTTCCATCCTGGAAAATGTCTCCTTCGGCCGATGAAATAAACAATGTGGCATCGGTTACAACGTGGTTCGGATCGAGTTTGACATCGACCAGAACGAGATCATCCTGTTCTTGTAAGGAAATGTTCTCCGCTGTGGTCGAGCTGAAACGATTGAGTTCCAGCTTCGTCGCATCGGGATCGGATCCGGGATCACCCAAAACAATGTTGTATCCCGGCACTACTATCAGAGTCGTTGGATCGATGTATCCAGGTGGTACTTGCATCGTCGTATCATCGGCAACACGGATCTGAGTATTTACCGCGTCCGTGATATGACCTCGTGATGTTAAGAACAAATCCCCAGCAGTACTTGCATCCGTGCCGACGACAACATTAACAATCTCGGTACCATCGTCTTCATAGATCCGAACCAGACCGTCGTCCACGCCATAGCCTGGATCCCCAGAATCTTCCCCGTCACCGTCGCTCTCGAAAGCAAGTGAACCGAAATTGACCGCAGCATCACTGTCCGTGATATAGCCGTCCGCATCAAAGGCCGCCGCAACACCAACATCGATCGATTCCATGCCTTCCGAAATGAACGCCGCATGGCCAATGACCGTCATCTGGTTCGTGGATTCGTCCGCCAATACAATCGATCCGTATCCATCGGCCACCCGAATGACCGAGCGGTCCGCCACATAGATTTCGGCGTGTCCCTCGTCGCGGATGTCGTGATC
>JAFGFZ010000276.1 GCA_016930815.1 Pirellulales bacterium
AATCAGCCGTCTGTTCCACCCGCTGACAACAACATCACCGTCCCGGTCAAGCGATTCGATAACGTTGGATCCATCGATATCCAATTTGCCGTGGTGCCTGACAACGGTGTCACGGAGTATTCCGTATTCGAATCGATTGATAACAACACTGGCATCGATTGGTCCAGTTATATCATGGAACTGGGATTTTATGATGCCAACAAGAATTTCGTTCCATCCGTTCTCGGCGATGGGCTTGATTTTGATCTCCCGACACTTGATCTACCTCCTGTGTCAACTGCCTTTGTGAATGTAGCCGTTCCGAACGAAGATCAACTCGTGTTCTCGGGTGGTGTCCATTCCACCGGAGCCGAGATATACCAGATCCGGATCGATGTGCCTTCTAACCTGGAGCCGACAGGAGTGGCTCTCGGATCATTTGTCCTGCGTCAAGCAGTGGTCCCAGTTCCGGAGCCCGGCACGCTCGCCATGGCCGCATTGATCGGACTTGCTCTTTCCGCCATTGGTTTGCGGAAGCGCTGGGGTTAATCAGTCAAAGCAGTTCTTCCTCAATCGATTTGTGAAATTTGAAATTTTGATAAGCGTCTCACTCCAGGAGTGAGACGCTTTTATTTTGGGATTTCGAGAAAAGAGCGAAAGAACCGTAACCGGCTAGTCACGGCCCTTCAAGATTCGAATTGACAACAACCTGCCGGCTGTGCCAATGAAGATCGTCCGATTCGGGGAAATCCGTTCGCTGATGGACACCACGGGATTCTTGCCGGCGTCGGCTTGAATCGATGATAAGCCAAGCGACGGTGAGCATATTTTGGAGTTCCCAGCCAGCTTGGCTATCGAATTGTCGAGGCAGGACATAGCGGCACCACGTGGCGATGGAATCCGCGGCATCCGCAAGTTCCCGCCCATTGCGTCGGACGCCGGCCGAGCGCCACATGCGTGCCTTGAGGGAATTCCGGATATCGGCCAGATCCAATGGTTCGGTGGGATCTTGAACGGAGGCATAACAGAGGGATTCGGCTTGATACCGGTCTGGCATTTCCCGAGCCGCTCGCGACGCTCCCGCCCCAGCGTGCGCGCCGTAGACGAGACATTCGAGCAAGCTGTTTGAGGCGAGTCGGTTCGCACCGTGCAGGCCGCTACTGATTACTTCGCCTGCAGCCCAGAGTCCGGTAAGCGACGTGCGTGCATCGCGATCGACGCGGACACCGCCGATCATGTAATGGGCCCCCGGGCGGACCGGAACACGGTCACGAGTAATGTCAATTCCAAATTTCGCGCATGCGTTGTCTATGCTCGGGAATCGATTTCTGACATAGTCGGGATCGAGTTGACTGAGATCCAGGTAAACGTTGGAATGCTGCGTTGCCTCCATTTGGTTTACAATCGCCCGACTCACAATATCACGAGGCGCTAGTTCAGCGCGCACATCATATTCCGGCATGAACCGATAACCATTCCGGTCAACAAGAATGGCCCCTTCACCTCGAACCGCTTCACTAATGAGGCTCCGGCTACTTCCCGCGATATAAAGGACGGTTGGGTGAAATTGCATGAATTCCATGTCGGCCATTTGGACACCGGCGCGGTAGGCCATCGCGTGGCCATCTCCGGTTGCCAGTTCGGGATTGGTTGTCTCGCGATAGAGTTGGCCAGCCCCACCTGTGCAGAGGATGGTCTGTTTTGCCCAAATCAAGAGCCGCCCCCGTTGCTGGCAATGGACGATCGCCCCGCGGCATACTCCGTCTGCCGTCAGTAAATCGAGCGTGAAGGCATGTTGCCAGATGCGTGTATTTGGGAGGGCTGAAACAGAGTCGATCATCGCCCGAATGATTTCACGTCCGGTCGCATCCCCAAATGCATGGGCTACCCGGTTATGGCTGTGGCCGCCTTCTCGGCCAAGGAGCAGCTTCCCATTCGCCTGGTCGAAATGGGTCCCCCACGCAATGAGTTGGCGTATATGGTCAGGCGCCTCTCGAATCACCATATCCACAACTTCTGGATCACACAGATCCGCTCCGGCAACGAGTGTATCCTGGTAATGGTTTTCAAAGCGATCGTCTGAATCCAACACGCCGGCGATCCCGCCTTGGGCGTAGGAACTACTGGATTGATCCATGCTCTCTTTTGTCACAAGAAGAATCGACAGACTTGGATCAATCTCCAAACAGGCCCGAAGTCCCGCAATTCCTCCACCGATGACGAGAATGTCGACAAAACAGTGGGCCTGTTCCTTCGGATGATAGGCTGTCAAATATCGGGGTGAGAAAGGAGCCGGATCGGATTCGATCATGATCGGCAACGCAGGAGAATCCATCATTTCAAACTTTCATTTGATAGAATCCAGGGGCATCCGCTATTATTCTTCCCGCTGGTCTCTTGCCACCCCTTGCAAATATTCATGAACCTGCAGCTGGAATTCGGGGGGTGTTGTACCGCGATAAGCATCCCGGAGGTCACGAATAGGGTCCATTTGTCCCGCCGTCTGTTGACGTCGAAGACGACGCTTTCCCAGCCCAAGCGACCGTAGATTCTCATCCAGTTCCCGCCGGGCATCGGCCGCATCGGATAAATCACCTTGTGCAGCCCTTTTCCGCTGGGTCCATCGTTCGACAAATCGACGCAAATCGTCTTCGCTCCAGCCGAGTTTTTTGAGAAGTTCTTCATCCACGCTCCGTTTCTGGAGTTGATCGGAAAGCCGATCGAGGATCAAGTTGGTCTGTTTTTGAGCATAGTCCAGGTTGGCCTCGTCTGCCGAGAAATCGGGATCCGTATCCGCCGGAAGATTGGCGATTGATTTTTCATTGTTCTGGCCACCGGTCCATGGATTGGATCGTCCACTCGGACCACCTTGACTCGATTCCCCCTGCTGCCCCGGATCCTTCGAATGCTGATTTGCATCTTCGGATTCCTGCCTGCTGTTTCCTGATTCTTGTTCTGCGGTCCCAGTCTGTTGCTCTTGGTTGCCTCTGGTCTCGTGCTGGCCTCCTTTTCCGATATTATCCCGATTCCCATTTTCCGGTTGATCGTGCGTGGATTGGCTGCCTGGTCCACCCGATTTCTGACCTCCGGACCGCTGCTGGGTACCGGTCCCTTCCTGCTGCTGATCGGATCTACCCGTTTTCTGTTGGGAGGTTGTTTTGTTACCACTCTGTTGCGATGTTTCGCCCGGTCCGCGGTCTGCTGATCGGCCCATCCCATCGTCGGCCGCTTCATTCTGTCCTGGACTGCCCGTGCCATCGTGCGGCGTCTTCTGCCCGCTTCCTTCTTGGCCGCCTCCCGCTCGATCACCGCCTTCTTCCCCCTCCGAATCCGATTCGCGTCCCTCGCGAGGTGACATGGGTGGCTCTGGATCATCAGCGCGCTGCCCGGACGAATCTTCTTCGATCGATTTTTTTCCTGGACGAACGGCGCCGTTATCCATTGAGCCTGGTGAGTCCTCAGGGGATGCTGGGGGAGGAGACTGCGTCCTGTCCAACATGGAAGGATTTTCTTTTTCAGATCCCCCGGCCGGCTCCTGTTCCTCACGACGGCCACTGCCGTCCTGGCCAGGATGGCCATCTTCCTGATTTCCCGACTCCGCCTGCTGCCCCCGGCGATCTTGTCCTTCCAAGTGTTCTCGAATGGTTTCGAAAGCGGCCCCGTCGTCGCTGCCTTCCGAATCGATCGGATCGGGAGCCGGCTCATCGTGTGCCTGGTGGAACTGGTCGGACTCGTGACCACGCGACCCTGTCCCGCTCGGTTTTCCTCGATTGCCATGGGATTCCCGATCGTCCGCTTGGGATGCACTTCCTTCACCATCCTTCAAGTTCGTGGACTGCGAATCCTGGGCGCCCGTTGGCGTCGCGTCCTTCGAATCGGTCGGCTCGGAATCCTGGGTGCCCGT
>JAFGFZ010000277.1 GCA_016930815.1 Pirellulales bacterium
CACCTGTAGACGATTTGCCAGCCGATCCAACAATAGCAGTTTTCTGGGACGACCTTGACTTTTCAGCCAGTGATGATTCGCGTCTATTTTGGAAAGTGGTTTTAGCCAATTCGGAGTTAGGAATCGAAGAGACACATCTGGTGCTTCAGTGGGACTCGGTTGCATACCAGAAATCGAGTACAAGCTCTTCCCCTCAGTATCTCGACCAGATCACATTCCAGGCGGTTCTTTACTCGGGTGGTCGCATGGAGTTTCACTACATCGATATCGATAGTGTTGATCGAGGAGAAACTTACGAGACAAATGGGACGGGTGGCACGAGCGCCACGGTCGGCATCTGGAGCGGTTCTCAGGACACGCTCGAGCTTCCCGCGGCGAAATTCGTGCCAGGCCCGCATTCAATTGGCGGATCGACTCTTTTATTTGATCCGGGATTTTCCCACGAGTTCCAAATGGGCAATGAGGACGGACTGGATACGAACGACAGCTACGTCCGCCTGGCGTGGGACACTGGTGGCGCCGCATGGGATTTCGGTGTCCTCGAATACAGAAATGATTCCTTTGGCGGCGTGGATAGTTCCGAAGCGGATGCGCTACGCGAAGTATTCATCGAAAGCCTGGGCGACCAGATTCTACGCGCCTACAAATTAGGTCGAGTTTTTCGTGATGATCAGCCGTTACTTGAATTAAGTCTTGGTGACTATACCTTCTATCATGACTCAAACGGTGAACCTGATTACGAAATGGGTAGCTTCGTCCCCGACGACGGTACATTCACTGCCGATGAAGGCGCTAACGATCATACGGATCCTGTTCCAGATCCCCCTGGAACCGAGGAAAATTTTACGAACTGTTATCGCACGGACCATATTGGAGTTCCCTATGGAACCGAACCTGATCCACCATTCGATCTTGCGGATCCCATTCTGGATGGTCAGGAGGGCGATCCTGATTACGGACCCGGTGTTGATACCACCAGCAGGTCACTCCCGGGTGGCCAACCGAACTTGGACCTAATATTGCGGAGCGCCCGTACATCGGAAGGACATGCAGAAAACCTATCTCTTACGATCGATAAAATTAACCTAGATGACGGAACAGGTACTGGCAATCGTATGGCGATGGAGAACGGGCGGTACATCGTTGAGCTGTTATTCGCTGAAACGGATGAGTGGTTTTCAACTAATCCACATGGCGTTCGGACATTCGATGTAATCCTGGAGGGTGAAACGGTTCTGGGTGATTACAGTATTTCCGGTGATATCCTTCCTGAAAACGATTACACGGATGTAGTCTTTATTACAACGTATGGCGATGAAATCAAGGTTCGTTACGCAGGGGGTAAAAGTTATCGTCGTCCGCGGCCCTATACATCTACCGGCTATAATACTGATTTATATGTAGCGGGGTCTGGAAAGAGGTTTGAAATCGATGTCACTGGAAATGATGGCTTGCAGATTGAGCTTCGCGGACTATACTTTCCGCCACAAGGAGCCGATGCCGATACGACTCCCGCATTGAATGCGATTCGCATCGTCCGTGCCGATCCGCCTCGGGCCGAAAACATCGTAATTCGCGGTTCTTCTTGGGCGGATGGCGTCGAGTATTCGTATGAGACAGCAATGCATGTGACGGATGAAGGTGAAATTGTCATTGGCGTGCCAAATCAGTTGCGCCCGATTCCAGTTGAGAACGCGGATACGATCGATATCTACTTCGACAGTCCAGTGCATCTAGACTATTCAGATTTGAGCCTCGATCAGACATTGCCTCTTCCTGGTGGTGGAGCGAGCACAGAGTATCTCCCGAAAATCGAAGCAAACTTCTCATATGATCAACAAAGGTATGTAGCAACGTGGAAGTTTAATGACGGCTCCGCTTTGCTCGAGGGTGGGAAATACGCGATTCATTTAGATACGGGTGAAGACGGAGTATACGGGGCGGCGAGAGTGCAACTCGATGGTGATTGGCATAACGCCGACAACGGCACGCCGGATAATTTCGATGATGATATTCTTGATCCAGAACGGTATCTCTCTCTGCTTTCCGGTAACGGGACGGAGGGCAGTACTAATCAGGAGTTCCGGTTCCATTTCTCGATCCTGCCCGGCGATAGTGACCAGGATGGTATTGTCGAAGCGGGGATTACGAATCCTGAAGACGACGATGTTCAAACTAATATATTGGCGGACGTTGACGGTAATGGCGTCGTTGAAGAAAACGACATAGTGCGTGCCGAGTATTACGAATCACATGGCAGGGTGCTTCCACTGAAAACACTAAATAACGCCGATTACATAGACGACGAAATCGTCGATGTAGAAGACTTCAATATTTGGTATTACAACTTCGGCACTGTCTATGGCGCATCGGGCGTTACCGGCGACGCAGACGGCGACGGCGATGTGGACGGCAACGACTTCCTCTTCTGGCAACGGTCATTCGGTAACGAAAGCGCGTGGTACATCAAGAGTGCTAAGGGGAGTGGGGCCGCGGGTAGTGGATACTCGATCATCGGTCCGGATGTACCGCGGATTGTGAACGTGATAATCAGCGGATCCTTCTCGCAGCACGATCCGTATTCGTTCGGGGACGCATTGTATAACGGCCAACCTGTTATTGGATCCGGGTTTCAGCTTGTGACTGTCCCGGTCGGCGGGGCCGATACGATTACGATCGTCTTCAGCGAGGCCGTCAATATCACGGCGGACTGCCTCGATATCGTCGGGCTCACGACCGCGAACGAACCGACCTTGGCCGAGTTTGCCTACGATGTCACGACCCATACGGCATCATGGCGGTTCGAAGGCTGGGCGCTCGGAGATCGATACCTGCTCATGGTCAGCGATGCCGTGACCGACGTGGATGGTAATCTCCTCGATGGTGAATGGGTGAATCCGGCCAGCATGACAACCGTCAATGCATTGGTCAGCGAGTTCCCGTCCGGTGATGGCGACCCAGGCGGGAATTTTCACTTCCTGTTCACATTACTACCCGGTGATGCCAATCTGGACCTCAAAGTCGATGGATCCGATTTGGCTATTATGGCAGGCAACTGGGGTTTGGGTATCGGTGACCTGTCTGCTCTGTTTTCCCAAGGCGACTTCAGCGGCGATGGCATGGTCAGTAGCGCCGACTTTGCCTTATTGCTGATCAATTTCAATCGCAATCTACAGAACACCTGGCTCCTGGCCGATTTTGATGGCGATTTTGATGTCGACGATGACGATTTGGCTGTGATCTCAGCCAATGCCGGGATGACTGGCGCGACGTGGGAGGATGGCGACTTGAATGGGGACGGTGAAGTGACGGTCGAGGATTTGGATTTGGCGCTCGCACTGTTTGGTCTGGATTTAGATCTCGTTAGCTAACTGCTCCAAATGGAGGAATACAACATATGCAGCTTTGGGGCTATGAACCTCTGGCAATCCTTTACCTATATTCCCACAAAAATCCCACAAAAAGTCTGAAGCTATATTCCAAGGTATATGTACCAGAACTACTGCAACATATGGAAAAATCAGCCGCAGATGTTCTGAAGGGCAGCAAAATTGTTTCTTACGACAGCCTAGAAGAGGCTTGATATTATTTTCCTACTTTTCCCCTCATACAGAGGTTGAGTATCGGCTTCCTAGCGATCCGATATAATCGCGTTAGCGGTCTTTCGGCTCCCACCGGTCGCACACCTTGCAGCTCTGAATCTTCCGGCAGGCCGTGAGTGCGAACGGGCTGCATTCCCCAAAGATATCGCACTTCGCCAGAACTGCAATTCGATTCCGGCAACAGCCCCAGACACGGGTTGTCTCGTCAATCAGTTCCCCGTTTTTAGAACCTGCGCAGGTAGACGTTCTTATACTGGACGAGCATCGGAGTGCCCGCATGAACCTGCAAAGCAAGCCAGCCGTGAACGAGCCGCTTTGGATCGTGGTCCTCCAATTCGCACATTGTCACACCGTTGATCGTGAACGCTGCACTACTACCTTTGGCAATGAGAGTGCAGTCGTTCCACTCGCGGATATTCATGACTTCGAGTAACTTCTTGGAATCACCAAGCGAGCCGACGACCTGTTTCTTACCACTCTCGTCGATCACCGCCTTTTGACCCCGTTCGGCCAATACATCGCGGAGCAGGTACTCCATGATGGCACCGGTCCAGCGGCCAGATGCGTCCAAGTCGGCCTGGGTGCCGATCAGCGGATCTCCTGTTATGTCTCCCACTGGGCGCTTCATCGCACGATAGTAGACCCCCGATTTGCCGCCCTCCATCCGGAACTTCCAACGCAGCTCGAAATTCTCGACTTGGTCTTTCCAGATGAGGAAGTTGTTCTCTTTAAGATTGGTTTCAGCTGTGGTCTGCCCGGTGATCGCGCCGTCACGGACCGACCAGATTGTCCAGTCCCCTTCCCAGCCTTCCATGGTTCGTCCGTCGAAAAGCGAGACGAAATCTTCTAAACCCGGCACGGATTGTGTCCCCGGCACGGGCTTGCGGACCGGTCGGCTCTTGCGAGGTATCATAGGTGCTTCCAGGTCTCCGATCGCGAATTGGATCGCATCCAAATAGAACTGGAGGACTTGCGGATTGGAGTACAAACTGGCCATATGGCCGAAGGAGGTGTTGTTCAAGATAATCGCATCGAACTGCTTAATGTTCTCAGGTGTGAACATGGCGATATCGTCATTCACAACCGGTTTAAAGGCCCCGCTCGCCTCACCTAAGGCCCTCCTTCCTTCTTCACCGTAAGGGATGCAATAGCCTTTGTGCGGATCCTTGTCCATCAGGTGAGGTGGTGTGTTAAAGATCAGTACCATACGGGGCTTCTTGGGTACGCTCCGTGGCTTCACCTCATTCGCGGCCTTGCGAATCTGCTCGGCGTGGTGCGGATGGACCTGGGCCGTCGTCGGGAACGCCATGAAAACGAGTCCCGAACAAGTGATGTATCCGATCGACAGGGCAACTGGTTTCATGAGGTATGCTCCGATGTAATCAGGAAGTGCCGAGCTCGATCACAGAGACCAACCTTTGCGATATTCGCAGTGGAGAAGTGCATTGGCATCGGGATTGTTGACAATCTTCATGGCCAGTGGCTCGAACTCGAGCGCGCCATCGAACTGCGTCGCGACGTTACCCAGCATGAGAAACTCATTCAACGCGGAAGCATAGTCAAAATTAGCCCAGGCTGGTTTGCCGCCACGGCAGGCCTGGAACCAATCCGCTTCGTGCCCGCGCGACACATCGGCTTCTTGCGGTCGGTCTTTCTCGATTCCTTGGAACTGGTTGTCAGGCAACAGGCAGAACGTGGCATTGTGACCGGTCAAGACCATGCGGCCCTTCGTACCCACGACGAGGGCTCCACTCCATTGCAGACCGTCCCTCTCCCTTTCGACCAA
>JAFGFZ010000278.1 GCA_016930815.1 Pirellulales bacterium
GATGCCCGCCAGTACGGCAGCTCTTCTTGGGCCGTGAGCTTAGGGGCGGCGGGTACATGGGAGATATCTTATTCACGCCCCAGTCCATTTTACTGGTGTGGTGCCCGTTTGCACCATCACCTGTGATCCATACGAAGTCATCAACCCTGTTGATCGGGCCGCCCTTTTTTGCAACCGGCCCCGTTTGAGTAGGGAGCTCTTATTGTGTTTTTTTATTTTATTCCCATTTTCATCGGAACGGAGGTAGCGATCATGAGTATCGCCGAATGGAACGCAGGCACGTCCGAGGCCAATATGGCCGGCACGTCCCTGCCAGCCGAGGCCGCAACCAGGCCATTGCACAGAATTCATGAAGTCCGCCAGCAACAAGGTATTTCATTACGAACAGCCGCTCGGCGCATGTCGACAACGATTGAAAACGCACGCTCTCAAGAAAAATCTGAATCTGACATTTCGTTGTCGGATCTATACCGCTGGCAATGCGCCTTGGGTGTCCCAGTAGAAAATCTTCTTGTCGATCTGGACGCCCCCTTATCGATGCCCATCCTCCAGCGAGCCCGGTTGCTGAAAATGATGAAAACCGTCCGCTCGATCTCCGAACAGGCCGAATGCGAATCAATCCAGCGTCTGGCTGAAACACTCGCCCAGCAATTGATCGAGGTGATGCCCGAACTCAAAGAAGTCAGCCCCTGGCACTCCGTTGGGCAACGACGGACACTCAATGAATATGGCCGGATCGTCGAACAGACCTATTCGGACCATCTGTTTTCAATGCCATCGAGTGATTTTTAATGCCAGTTGCGCAACAAAAGAATTCCACCACAGACAGCCATGAGTATCATGGCCGCGATTGCCGTACGCCGGACGGCTGTTGCTCCTGCCATTGGAATCCACTCCACCGTCAATGGCGCCAAATCGTGGGCCAAGAGAGTGCCGCGATCCAACAGCCGTCCATCCACAAGAGTCGGATGATGAGACAAACGTGGAATCCATGTCCCATACAAAGGAACATGCCATAAGACTTGATCGGCGGGCACTTCTTGCCCATGGATCTTGAGCTGTGGAGCAGGCAGGATCACTCGCCGCTGAATGGCTGGAGAAAATGGCTTGATCCCATAATGAATACGAATTCTTTGTGGTTTTGGCGACGAATCAAGTTCGAGACTCCAATGACCGCCAGCCGCCTCCATCTCACGATGCAGCGCTGCTATTGGTATATCCGATAGAGTCACATGGAACAATTGGCAGCTCTCCGGCAGCACGAGTTCGCATGTGCTGGCTCCCTCGGATCGCACGGAGAACCAGGCCGTCATTTCCTTATTCTCGTTGTGCGCCCGCAAGAGGCGAATTTCTGCGGAGGTGATCTGTGGCCTGCCTGACTGCCTCGAATCCGGTGCCCTGGAATCCATCCCGGACATCGTACTGGAATCCGAGACATCTTCTCGTTTTTCCTGCACGCGTGGTGTGCCAGCCGGCTCACGAGCACTGGTCATGCCTTCATGCTTGACATCCGTTTCATGCTGCTCGTTTCGCGGCTTCCGATCAGGTTCTCCATCCACATGGCTAACCGGTTTCCGCTGTCGCACCGACCAGAGAAATTCGGGTACTTTTGAACTTTCCATGCCGTACGAAGAGCCATTTGAAACGCAGGTAAGCTCGAAGGCACGCTTGGGCGGCGGAATCTCTTCACCCCACGCGGCAGAAAATTTTTTTGGATCAAGTTCCAATGCGGCGGGACTTGGATCCATCTCCAATTCCAATGGCTCGGCTAGGGACACTCCAAGCTCGGCTTTTGGAGCCTTCATCCCGAGAATATCAATTCGCGGCAGCTGAAACCTTCCCAGGCCAGAATCTCCCAATAATTCAAATTTGAGTTCGATGTCGATTGGCTCCCCCTCCTGCTGATCCCACTGCAATCGGAGGGCCTTGGTGTTGTTGAGTAACAGTTCATCCAATGTAATATTCTCCCAAACATCCATGTTGTTCGACTCTTTGGCAACGGATTCGCTGTCGACAATCGGTCCGTTGTTCGCAGCGGACTCATCGGCCGCATGATCCATCCTATCCACCGCGACTTCTTTGTCCGGATCACTCGATTCATGTACGGTATCGACCAAGCCAAGGAATTGCAGCCGCGGATCGAGCCGGAGCATGATGGAATTCGTGCCCTTGCTCTGCCATGGTATGCGAAGACGCAGATCCATAAAGACATGGTCCTTGGCAATGTGGAGCCAGAAGAGTGGCCGGAGGACCCGATGATCCATTTCGAATGAAGGTGCGCTTGCCCGATGCCGTACCGTTAAATGGTCGATATTTTCCAATTGATAGTAAATTTTCCCATCTTGAATGACATGTTGGACTGCTCCATCCACGACGAGTGATTCTGCAGCAGCTTCCATGCCCAAGAAAGACAGAACAAGTGCCGTATCGGCAATCTTGGGGATATGAATCGACCATGTTCGATTCGAACCATCCACCTGAGTTTTGGGGATGAACCGCAGCCTGATTTGGTGGAGTCCTGGCTCAGGGAGTGGAATGGCGCATCCCTCAAGGCCCTCGACACCATCGGTCGCGCGTGACCATTGCGAGTCTTGGGATTTCAAGATCGGCTCAGAACCGCTCAATTCTTTCTCCGGGTACCCGCCACTGGAAGTATCCGTTGTCCAGACAATTGGGACCTCGACACCATCCACGGTCGCATGCTCATCCCACTCGGCCTCGTTGGCGATCAGCGGCAAATACGCCACGGAATCTTTCACATACGACCGAATCTCGTACAACGCGGACCATGGACTGTTCGAACCGGAACTGTTTCCATCGGCGATGCGGCCCGTGTATTGAGCATGGATCAACATCCAGTCACCAGCCGGTTGTTGTCTTTGATGATTTCGCAACAGGAGTAAACGATAGAACTGGTCGGAAAGGAACACAGACTCACCGATTGGTTGCATGTCTTTGCCAATCGGTACCAGGACCTGATGCGGGCCCGATGGCATGCCCTGGACATACAAGCGATCGCCAAAGGCAGGCTGTCCAAGTTGCCCCACGCCCGCCGACACGGCCCCCGCCGTTACCAGAACCGCAAAGACGACAACAAGAGAGCCGGCCTGGGAAATGGCTGGCGCCAGCGGCTGTTCGGATACCTTTTCCCGACGGCACGTTCGTTCTTTCCATGCCAGGCGAATTCTCCGTCCCGCCATCGCCGCCATGACGCCTAAAAAAGCACCCGATGCTATCGGAGCGACAGTCACCGGTAAGATCAAGACGGCTACGCAAGTCAACAAGAGGGCACCCAATCGGCACCATTGGAAATTGGCAAACGGGCCCACCATGAATACCATGGCGACGCAGAAAGAGAGAAAAGATAAAATGCATGTCGTTTGGATATGCACCAGATAAACGGGCAAATCAAGATCGATTGGATGTTCCCGCCATCCCAATGGATTTGGGAAGTGCGAGGTACCTGGAATATCACTTGCCATCATGGTCAGTGGCTTTAGAAATCGTCTGGCAATCGATTGGCCCAACGTCTGCCCGACTTCAGCCAAATCAACCATTTCATATCCAGTCGGCACCAGAACCGACCAATGCCAGGCAGCAACGGATATCGATGGCTCCACCATGGCTGGCTGAACCCGGTGCATCATCCAGTACGCTTTGCTGGGAACCGCGTAACGAATCCGTACGATTGGGTAGCGTTCCTGCGGGGGGAGTTCGATGTGTACCGTGGACGCAACCTGGGCCTGTGATGTATTTTTGCCATCGGAGGCAGACAATGGAACAGGTCGATTGTTGATGGCGAGGTCGATAAGCTGAGCGTCCGGTGGGAGTCGGCATGTGAAACGATCCAATCCGGTTGTTTCAACGTTCAAGATTGCTGTGTGTTGCATGTTTCCATCGAGTGGAACAATCGACTGCAATTCAGCAGACCAAACCCATGCCCATGGCTCGGACGTGGTACCGTCATGTGGCCGGATCAACACAGACGCTCCCGCATAGGAGGAGACATCGTGACTCGGATCGTACCGATAAACACCGCATATATCAGGAACTTTATCCGCGGTTTCGGATGGGATCGGCTCCCGGACGAGTCCGATCGAATCGATGGACACAGCGTTCGTGGGAGTGCATCGGATGTTGATTCGACCCTCCTGATGCGTCGCGCGACGCACGGCTGGCATCAGGAGGGAACCCGATTCATCAAGCGGTGAATCAACCACGGCTTCCATCTGGACGGGGCCTTCACGATGGCCCCCGAGAGAGAGCCTCCACCGAGCCAGCACCTGCCCAGTTGGCTTGTCGATATGGTCCAAGATACATTGGGCGGAAATCGGCCTTTGATCTCCCGTGAATTGCCAGTTCAGTTGGCGGGCCATGCCTCCCGTGACATCAACCTCCATTTCTTCAATCAATCCCTCGCGTGGTGTAACATGCACTTGCAGTACCTGGTGTATAATACCGTCCCTGATCTCCACGAGATTTTCTAGCAACGCTTCGAATTCCGGGCCTCGCCGCTCAAGGCGCAGCGCGATGTTCTGATCTGTATCAGGTATCGAATACAGGATTTTATCCGCGGTCAGGCCCAATCCTGCCAGAAGTTCTGGATCCATATCGTGAAATGTTGTCGTTTCGAGCGCCATCGGATCCGATCGAATCAGACCATACTTGGGTGCTGGCTGGATATATAGGTGTGTCGATGTATCAGGATTTGGTTCGAGTTGAAGCATATGGAAATCGTTTGTATGCCAATCGGTCTGCTCAAGCGGTGTATAACGCTGTCCATTGAGGATCAATTGGGCTCGAGGTTGACTTTGCTCCAACGGAGTGCTGGCAGAAATCGATACGCGAAGGTGCTTCGCACGATCCATGTTTTGGACGAACCAATCCCGCACAACGACACCCGATAAACCTTCCACGGATTCGATGGCCCATTCATCGGCAATCGGAACTTGGAAAGTGTGTACGACTGCAAATCTGGGAGCTTTTAAGGGCTGGTGTTCCGGCTGGCTGGCGGATCTTGGACTCGTTGGCTCGGCAGGTGGCTCATTCTCCTGTTTGGTTGGAATTTCATCTTCATTCCGACCGGATTGCCGGGAAGCATCCGATCCCAATGGAAGGTCAATCACGGCCTTTGCGGAGATTCCTTGCGCCCCAACGACGGCAACCATCAGCGGACATGATACGGGTTTCTCGGAACGCCGCATGAGCCGAACATCAATCGCAGCGTCGCTTGAAAATTCCTCAAAGGCATAGGTATTCTCTGCCCCAGGGCACATGGAGATCTCCGAGTTCTCCGTTCCTAGCACCTGCGTACTCTCAACCATCTCCAGAGATTCGACAAGAATTGGTTCCGAAACGGAGAGTGTCACGGATCCCTGAGACCAGAAGAGATCTTCCAACTGTATTCTGGGAAGTCGCCATGTTGCATTCAAGCATGTGGTGGCCAGGCCATGAATGACAACATGCGCCGTATGCCGTGAACCATGATCCACTGGCCGGAAGTAAATCCGTGTCTGATCGCCAATCGTTGGCTCTTCGTAGGACCACTGGGCCGGTTTCCCATCCACTTCGACTTCCTTGATAGCAAGTCCCTCTTCGACCTTGAACCAAAATGGAGTGGGAAGATCATCTGGCGATGTGATCCAGAAATCGGCCGATATATCAAGGCCCCGCTCGCTAACAACATACTGCGTTTTTTGGCGGTAACTCGCCTGGCGGCATTGGTTGCGCCGCACGGCTGGATTTTGAACCGTGATCGTGAAAGGTTGTTGCGGTGCTAGTTGATATTCCACGCGGCGCCGCCCCGTATTTGCCCTGCCCGTGGAAAGTAAATGCGCTCCAGTAACCTCGGGTGCAAGCTCCTGTGGATAATCAAGGACCACTTGACGAAGCGCGGCGGTGGGCAAATGGATTTCGTACTGAAACGCACCCTGATTGTCCCGATAACCCAGAACCAGGAATTCCAACCTTAATGTCCCCGACCGATCGATGAGAACTCCCTGACGCACACTCTCATCCTGCGCATTCCAACCAGATGTTCCCCATTGGGCAGTTGATCTTTCACCATTTTCAGATATCCATACGACATCCGTGAGTGCCAATCCCACTGGGTCCAATAAAAGGAATCTAGATAGCAGGCTCATTTGTCCCAAAGCTCCGGAGGAACTGGATTGCCCGTCGGGAGTCTGTTGCTCATTCATTCGGCCATCGATCGCTGGATCCGGGGATCCAGGCGCCATCCCCAACCGGTGGTCCAATAACAAATCAGCCGTACCATTCAAGATCCCGCCTTCCGTGAGCTGCAACTCGAATCGTATTGATTGAATGGGTATCGGGGTGTCCCGATGGACGGGCCGAGCCATTTCAAGGAGCCTTGAAAATTCTTCCCGCTTGATTGGCAAGAATCGCTGCCCCGGCATATCCCAAGTGGCGATATGCTCGGCATCAATCAGGATATATCGGAAGGAAAGTTCCTCATGGTGCTCCGTTTCATGGCTCAGCTGAGCGAATGCCTGGCAGCAATAGAGGATGCCAACCATCCCAAGACACCAGGCAGTAAGGGCGTGAGCACAATCCTTCCCGCGACTCATCAAGAGTCCCCTAGGTTTCCTGCGGTGTTCTTGTGGCCGGGATCGTTTCATATTCGTGGATGCGAACCGGTCGCTGGCAACGAGTCTGTCGGGGTTGTTGGCACACCTGATGGGGAACATTGTGAAGGGGGCGAGGAGCCCATCGATGGCGAGGATCCCGAATGTGCCGTTGATAATCCCAGCGGCGCGGCGGATTCTGGTGATTGCCGGGAGTCGCTCAAAGTGGCCGGTTTGCCATACAATCGCTCGGCATCTGCAGGGTGTGATGCGGAACTCCCGGATGTTAGCGGAAATCCCGTGGGCCGCTGCGGGACCATGAGTATCCGATACAAGAAGAGCGCTAACAGACCAAGAAACAGGCCGAAAATCGCGCCTTGAGTCACCATGACTGTCAAGTCGGTCCAGACCATGAACGCCGCCGCTAGAACCGTGGCACCAATCCATAGAAGGAACGGTTGCCTCATTCGGGGGAAATACAATAAAAGAAGCCCGATCCCAAGGGAAAGACCGGAAGAAAGGAACACAATCATCGATCGGCTAATAACGGATATTGTTAGCGGGACTGGGCGACTATATGTGCTGAATAGATACACATTGGCTCCAGGTTGGACCGATGGTGTTGCATCATCACGAATCCAATGAGCCAGGGCCCGCGTGTCCAGAACAGGCTGACGACAAGCTACCATTCCTTGCCAGCACCATACGTGCTCTCGAAGCCAAGTGCCAGACGACACCAGCAAATGATGATAGGATGGCATCATCACTTGCCAATAGATCCGTCGAGGAATGATCCCGTCCGTGAAAGAGGGAGGCTCCAATTGAATCCGCTTCCAGAAACCAATCCCCTCAGAGCCATGAAATTGGATCTCGATTCGATGGATCGGTTCAAAGTCCTTGGTGCTGGTTCGAGGATCGTTGGTTCGTTGAGGTGTTAACAAGATCTTCACGTGATTGTCCGTGGACCATTCATATAGCGTGGAGCGTCCATCCACGAGGATTGTGTCGATTTGCGATTGTTTGTACCGCGGCAAGGTGATGTCGATTGTTGGGCGTCTTGTCTGGATGGTGAAGAGGCATCGCGTTTGGTTGGATCGGTCTCCGATTCGAGTTTGAATCCACATGCGATCAACCGCACAATCCGTTGATTCATACAAAGGCCGAAAATTGACCACCAACGGGAGGATCTTTTCATGCTGGGTGGTCTGGACGCGGAGAA
Source organism: Pirellulales bacterium (assembly GCA_016930815.1). Lineage (GTDB taxonomy): Bacteria > Planctomycetota > Planctomycetia > Pirellulales > Lacipirellulaceae > JAFGFZ01. The sequence continues at coordinate 7,807 of JAFGFZ010000278.1, forward strand.
CCGTTTCAAATGCGTAATCGCTTTCCCCGTTAGGATCGACTTCCATGGATTTCCAGGTTCCGCTCCGAGAGGACATGGTGACATTCATTGCCGACTCAGGTGATGCGAGTACCGTGACAATGTTCCGATCCAAGGGAAGATCTGCGGGCAAGATGAGAGGTACTGGAAAATCATCCGGGATATCACCTGATTTCATTTTCGCGAGGAGGGACCAGTCGAGTTTATTGCGAAGAACCAGCGTGACACGACCGACTGTTTCATGGGGTAATCGGACATCCGCGCGGAGTGTCCCGGTATCTTGCTTCGCCGACAGATGAGACGTCTCTGTTTTTCGTGGTTGCGCGTTGTTCTCGATTCCCGGGTTCCCGTCTCCGGTTTTCAATTGTCCATCCGCTTTTTCCAGTCGCCTTTCTTCTTCTCCGGTCCGGGATTCCTGCAAGGCACGATTCTCGGCCATCGCGGGCAAGGGGATGGTAATCGGTTGTCCATCGTATCGCGCTTCCAGGGTACGGATGACTTCCGGATCATTGGGGATGGCAAGTGAAACCTGATCGATCGGAGCATATTGCACAAACCAAGTTATGGTCGACTCAACTTCCGCCCGGTCACGTTGCAGCGTCACCTTGGTATCGGCCTCCGCGCGAACAATCCGTTCATGATGCACCATCCGGGCAACAAATTCAGGACCATTCAAGAAACATCGATAGGCCAAAAATCGGGGTGACCAAAGGGAAACGGGCAAATCGACCTGGGTTGGCTGCTCAATCGGTGCCAATCCCCGCGAAGCACCCAGGTCGGGTTGCAATGTAATATTGCCCGGTGTCACGACCGTGAGCGTCTCACCGGTCACAGATGCCTGCTGGAGTGCCGGAATTGGAACAACCAATCGGTCCGACACGCCCAATAGGCTCCGGCGGGCAGTCACTGTCACCGTCACATCCCCTTCGATTGGCTGCCGCAACGGTACTTCGACGATCCCGTCACGCTCGACAACAAAACGGGCAGCATCCACGATGGGTCGCGGGCCAACACCATCCGGCTCCATCTCCCAGCCTGAGATATTCATGCGAAGGGCGAATAGTGCAGCATTTTGAACGTTCAGCTTAAACTTCCCTTGCCATAGAAGATCATTGCGCCCGACGACCAACAGATGGTTCGCATGAATACGAACTCGCGACGGCCGTGGCAAAATCCGTACTGGCAACGACCAGGGCTGGCGAAAATACTCAAATGCCGCCACCAAATCATCCCTTTGAAGCTGTTTCGGAAGCGAGGTAGTCTGGCGAATCGAGTTATTGGACTCCCAATCAAGCCGTAAATTCTCATCGAGGCGAACTGCGATATGCCCAAACTGCCGTAGCGTCCCGAGAACCTCAAAACCAGCCAAGTCGGTGGCCGTGGAACCGGGCAGCGACGAGCCAGGAGATCCATTCCGGATAGAGGTTGCCCCGCTCATTTGGATCGGTTGCTCGGTAACCAGATCCAATTGAATGGATCCCGATTGCGGCTCCCCCAATTTGAATTCGTAGACCGGTCCCAAAAGATATTCACTGCCCCGGACGCTCGAAGCATCGGTGTCGCTTTCCGGGACTTCCTCCCATGTCAAGTCGCCTTCCCCTACCGTACGGAGCCGGGATCCAGCCGGTAAACGAATGCGACACCGGTCGATTGGACCACCAAACGACTGGATGGTTAAATGGGCCTCGGTGACGATACCGTGGTCATCGATCATCGACAAAATCGCCCCAGTCGCTTGCAGCAAGGACGATCGATGTGTTCTAGGACGCTGTGTGGTTGTCCACACTAAATCCAACAAACCCGCCGGGCCACGGACAATAATCCGAGTGGTCCGGTTCGGTTGCGATACCAACTCGATGATCCCACGGTTCACTTGTGCTTCAACTTGCCTCGCCGGAACATCCAAAGTTAAGACGGCCACTTCAACGCTAGGTAGTGTTAGCTGCAGCTGGCTTTTATTGCCGGATTGTTTCAACTTCACCAGAAGATGGAGTTTTAACGGTATTGATTCACCGGCAGTTCCATGGACCCAGGCAACCAAGCCACCTTGCTGCTGGTCGTAGATAATTCCATCCGACGACGATGTCCTCTCCACTTCCATGAGAATGGCATCACTGAATCGAAGTGGCACGGGAATCGGGCCGTTTTTGAGGGGGATGATATCCACTTGAACTGATAGTTCGGCCACATCGGCGAGGGTTTGTTTCCCTTCTATGGATAGTGATGCCAAGTTGAAGAGCGGTTCGTGATCGGCCTTCGAGACACCCTGTTTGATCTGCCATGCTTCCAGAAAATCTTCATATTGAAAACCGAGGACCGATTGAAGATTGCCATCCTTATCCGGTAATAGAAAGATGTCCGGCTTCGTACGGCCTGGAAGATTCTCGTCGGTTCCATCTCGATCGATGTTTTTTTCTGCCACTGCTGGATCTGGAGGATTGGGGGCCCGGGAATCTCCAGTTGGAACAGGGGTCTGGTCGTCCGTCCGCTTTGGTGCCGTCTGTTGACCGTCGGCTCCAGGGAGTTCCTCCGCTGAATCCACTTTGTCAGAACCGGACGAGGCGTGCTGGACAACCGGGCTTGGAGTGGATGGCTCGCCGCCAGACCCAATCCGCGCGTGGGCCTGAACGGCACTCTTGCCGGCCCATAGGCCGATCAGAATGCCAGCCAGGATCATGCCGCCGTATCGATGCTTTTGAGCCATGGCGTCCGCCGCTGGAACCGAGAGGTCGTTGGCCCGAATCCGGGCACGCATAAGAATGGGACTTGGAATTCCATTTTACTCACAAAACCGGCAAGAAAGCGAAGTTTCATTCCAGATTCTGCTGAGTGAGTCCGTTCTTCCAATTGCTAGACAAGCTGAGCAAGAAGGCTCTGATACAACGTCTCCGTCCCTGCGGCCAATAAAGTGGGACTGGCACTTGAGAGTTGTTTTCCTTCCAGATCACTAAGAATTCCACCCGATTCACGCACGAGTAGCTCGCCAGCCGCCCGATCCCAGAGGTTGATATGAGAGGCCCAGTAACCGTCAATGCGGCCAGCTGCCATGTAGCTGAGGACCAAGGCCGAGGCACCGAATCGTCGAAAGGCACGACACTTTGGAGCAATTTGAGCCAGGCTGGCAATCTCCCCCCGACGATTGGCGAGTTGGGGGGGAAGACTTATGGCCAACATGGCCTCTTGCAGCACATGACAGGATCGGACACGGATTGGCTGGCCGTTCAGCGTGGATCCCCGATTGGCCGCAGCGGTATAGACTTCATCGCGGATTGGATCGATCACCGTTCCAACCAGCGTCTGGCCGCAATGTCGCACGGCAACGGAAACGCAATAGAACGGAAGATCATGGACATAATTCGAAGTGCCATCGAGGGGATCAACCACCCATAAGTAGTCCGCTTCTTCCGAGCCCTCCCTGATGCCATGCTCTTCCCCCAAGATAACATGGTTAGGAAAGGAGTCCCCAATCACTCGGCGAATGGCGTCCTCGGACGCCAAGTCGGCATTGGTAACCAGATCGGCCGGCCCTTTCTCTCGAACCTCCAGTCGACTTCGCATGGACATCAGCGCATCGGCGCCGGCCCGAGCCGCCCGCTCACACACGGAAATCAAATCATCGAGCATTCGATTGCCTATTCCTTCTTTTCCCTTGGCAGGCCAACTGTACCTAACCCTTTACCAGATAAGTATTACGGACAACATGGCAGAATGAAAGGGACTTTCTTATGGAACTTGTTGGTCTAAAGACTAGACATTTCCCCAAAAATTGGTATGATCGGGATTCGGAGGAACACGAGTGCCAGGAGCCTTTTCAGCATAAGGGACTCAATTTTACAAGGATCCGTGGCAGGTAATGTCCTGATATTTTTATCCCTGTTTCGCTAAAAATGGCCTCTTCTCTGTTCCGGCCCCGCCGCGATGCCGATGGGTATGCGGCGGGGTTTTTTTATGGAGGGTTGTTTCCTTAGGGTAATGGAACGACAGGATCACGTTCGCCGAATTCATCAAGTTTCATAACCACACGACCATTTTGATGCTCGAGATGATATTCTTGGCCTGAATGCGGATTGATCCGGTATCCGGGGGATGGAAATTCGGCTGCCGCCGCCAATGCCAGTGCCCAAGCCTCACACCGGGCCCTGTCCAAGGCACATTTTTTCTGCCAAATATCGAGATCTGGTAAAAAGAGCCTCGCGGCGGCAAATGGGAAATCCCGTTTCGACCGCTTTGCATGGAGATCGCGCGTCAACTCCATCTGGACTTCAATCCGTTGATAATAGGGCCTATCACAAGCATCGATCAACCGCCGCATTGCCCGCAGGTAGTAGAGCTCGTCCATGTCGGCCGTTTGGCAGAGCGAGTCTTCTAGCGTGCCGAGGATGCGTTCTTCTTGAAAGGCTTCCTTTTCTTCGGGTGTTAAAATCCAGTCCAACAGTCTGAACCGTATACCTTCGTATGCGTGCATGACCATTGCTCGATCACCGATCAAGGCATTGCGATCAGAGGGCCATTGGTCGAGTTGGTCCTGGATGAATCCATACAATGCCCTGAGTTCGTCCTGGCTCGTCTTTTCGTGCTGGGCAATTGCCTCCAGGACCCGGATTGCTTCCGTTCTCAGGTCGGCTGCTTTCGAGCGGGCGTCGAGCAGTTTGGCATTTGCCAGATGGCGAATCAGCAGGAACAATCGTTCGAGTGGCTTGATGGCGGCGGCAGGGCCATCTTCCGCCAATTCCGCGGCGACATCAAATGCCAATAATCGGCTCGCCGCAACCACTTCGTCAATGAAGATTGGCTCGAAATTATAGCCCAAGTCATACTCGATCCCAAAATTGCATTCCGGGCGCGCCAGGGCGGATGCGATGGTACTCAATTGCCTGCGATGTCCATCCCGAAAAGCGACGACACGTCTCAAATCGATGACACTGAACTCGAATCGGTCCGCAGGAAAGAGATTTTGACAATCCGAAAGGATGCTGGGCAGGAGATTGCGATCGAACACAACGGCCAGCGCTGCGGCGACGTTCTGTTCATCTGGCGGCAGGCCGGCTAAAAGCTGACGTGGTGTGCCCCCCTCATCCTCAATCCGTTTCAATTCCGCTTGGAGTTCCGCATTCTTCGATGCCCGAAGGCCTGGCAAGTCGGCACTCTTGGCAACCAATTCGGCGACCGTTCTTGTTTCCTTCTGGCAGCCGAGAACCATGCAAAACCAGACCACGAGGAAAACAATCCGTATGATCAACCAATCATTGGGCGCCATCCGTTGAGCCCTCCTATAGTCCGTTCAAGTCGTTCGTGATTTCTTCGAAGACGGACGTTTGGGGGCGCCATTACGTAGAAAGCTGGGAAGTTCATTGAATTCGATCAGCTCAACGAGTCCTGCTTCTGCCAGCTCTCGACCGGTGAAATAGCGGCCGGGATTAATCCATTGATTCATCTCGTCGGCAGATATACCAAATAACTCAGCCAAAAGATGATCCATCTCCTGCTCGAGATGACCGAAATGCCGCGCCCATTCGGCCGCTTCAGCAAGGCCAACATTTTCTTCACTCTGCCAACGCATGGGATGGAAGAGAAGTACACTGAATGGTGTGACGAGCCGCCGGTGACATGCGGCGAACGGCCAGAGTGTTGCGGATGAGCACTCTCCCGTCACAACGCCAGTCGCCCGAAGATTCCGCATCTTGATGAGCGTCATCAACGAGACAGCACAATAGGGACTGCCACCTGGCGAATCGAAATAGAGCGTGCACTCTCCACCTGGTTCGATGGAAAGCAAGCGATCCGTTAAATCGGACTCATTATCAGTCAAATCGCCAACAACAGCAATCTCAATCGGCCCTTCAGATTTTTCCCGGGTGTCCATGCGTTTGGCCCTTCTTATTATCTCGCAGATGGGGAGCCTGATCTTAAATTACCAGCTAGAATTCCCGTCAAGGAACGGAAATATCCCTTTCTATCGTAGCCGACAGTCTCTAAAGAAGCTAGAAACGGGAGTTGCAGATCCATCCCAAAGGAGGGATCTGGCCGTCTTCGGTATCTGATTTTACCGGTCAAATCGGCAGGTGGGGTGGTTTCCGGGGATCCTACCCGGATACGTCAGGTTGCGTTAGGATCGTCTCTGGGAACCGGTTATACTGGTAGGAAGCCGGTCTTCCCCCTTTCTCTGGCCCCTTGATACGACAAGGCCCCTGGATACGACAACTCCCATGGGTATCAAATTCCGCTGTCCGAATGGCCACAAGCTGAATGTAAAGGCATTTTTAGCTGGCAAACGTGGCATCTGCCCAAAATGCGGTGTCCGATTCGTGATTCCTCGCACCAGCCATGATCAAGTAGCCACCCTGGACCAGGGCCTCCCGATCGCCGACGCGATTGATCGGGAATCGACCGATCCTGGACCCGAAACGCCTTCTCCTGTGGCCTTGGCACCTCTTCCGACACCCCCCGAAAAGGCCCGTGCCGCCCCGCGATTCTCCCCCATCGGATCCCCTGCCATGGCATCCCCAGGACCTCGGGCCCTCCACCACGCCTCGACTCCAGCTCCCATCGACCCGCTCACTGAGGCTCCGGATGCCCTCTGGTATGTCCGACCCGCTTCCGGTGGACAATTTGGGCCAGCGACTACCAACGTTTTCCAGCAATGGATCGACGAGGGCCGGATCGCCGGCGATAGCTTTGTGTGGCGCGATGGCTGGGATCATTGGCAACAGGCCGGTGCAGTCTTCCCCCAGCTGGGGAATGCGGGTGATTTGTTGAGCCGCGTCCATCCGCCCCTTCCATCCTTCTCAGTTCAAAATACCATTGGATATCACAAATCGGGGCGCCGTAAATCAAAAAAATCGGCATGGATGCTTACGGTAATCCTGTTCCTGGCGGTTATCCTGCTTCTGGTCGTCCTCTTGTTTGTTTTCTGGTATCAGGGTGGTTAATTTTGAATTTGATTTCAATCGATCCCCCCGCCCCCAACGCCGTTGTCGCTTTGGTCTGTCTGGATGACTCTGCAAGGCCTATAGATAAATCCACCCCGCCAACATGCAGGCCGTTACAACCAGAAGCATGGCAACGGATGCCCATCGAGCGGAGCGATACGCATCCTCTGAATTGGTTGATAACTTCCACTTGAGCATCCATGAATCTTGACCGCTTGCTGGTATTTTTTTGGGGGTGTTTTGCTTGGCTGGCATCGGGATGCATCGTGCGAATATGCCAACCAAGACGCCGATCACACCCGTGATGAAAACCACTTCCACGCCTAGGAACAAGCCGATGAGAATCATGTGGAGTAATCCGCGCCAGGCATTGCGATTTTTTGGAAAATTCCATATGGCGAGAATCGCCAGAAAGATCAAGATACCCAGTAAGGCAATCCCTATTCCCATGAGATAGACATGGCGTCCTATTTCATGAAGCGCACTCCTTTCAAAAAATAATTCTCCTAGCCACTCTCGAACAGGTTCTGCCTGGAGAATGGCAATGGGTCGCATCGGGATCAGCAACCCAAAAACCAATGCAGATCCCCAAAGAATCATCGGATATCGGATTTCGCTTTGCCGGACACTATCCGAATCAATCAGAGTTAAGCAGAGCAGAGTACAACAGAGAACAAGGTGTGTTAAATAGATTGACCAAATGCTCGAAATGGTATCCCGATAGATCAACCATTTTGTATCCAGATGGAAACTGCTAGAACTCCCAAGCGGACCATACCAAGCCAAAACACCAAACCAAAAGGCGACGACTGTTTCCACCATCGGGTATCGGATTGGAATATGTCCCCCACAATCGTAGCAGCGGCCGCGAAGGATGAGCCAGCTGATGATCGGTATGTTGTGCCACCACCGGATTGGATGATGGCAACTGGGGCACTGGGAGCCAGGAGAGATCAAACTAATACGCCGTGGCAGGCGATAGATGACCACGTTCAGAAAGCTACCGATACAACCGCCGAGTACCGTCAACCAGACAAACAGTATCCATCGAATAGACTCGGTTAAGAACATGGCGCAGGACTTGTTTGGGCAGGCAGAAGATGAGTGTCCGAATTCGGAAAATTGTCAAAAATGGCAAATTGGCGATTCAAAACCGGACTTAGTATTCAAGACTACGCAAGTATCGCACGGCATTGGCAATGTCCGTCTCAATCGGATGGCCATGGCGAACGATCGTTGCCCACCCAGAGTAATCCTGGCCGTCCAATTGGGCCAGCAGGGCAGGAAAATCGGCAGTTCCACGGCCCAGAGGAACTTCCTCGACCTTGCCCGTGCCAGGGTCCCAGACCGCATCGCAGGCATGAACGTGCCGAATGGATGGCCCAAGCCGTTCCACGGCAACCACCGGGGATTCGCCGAAACGGATGAGATTGGCTGGATGCAGGTCCACTCCCAGAGTACCGCCTGGAAGTGTTTCCAGCAGTCGCAACATCGAGGCCGAATCCGTACCCGTCGTCTGTGCGGCAAACCGGGCCCCGATATGTTCCCCATACTGCCCCAGACTAAGCATCGCTTCGACGAGCATGGGCCACATCGGATCGTCTGTGCTGGGAATCGGTCCAATGGGAGCCACAACCGTCCGGGCGCCCAGTTGATAGGCCATTTTCATTGCGGCCCGCGTTGCGGCGATCCGCTGCTCGAATCGATCCATCACGGCATAACCTTGCCGGGTGGGAAACGTGACCGCCGCCACCTGAAGTCCCTGATCCGATAACAGCTTGCGGAGATGGCGGATACCGGTATCCGACAGTTCGTCCGGCCGAAGCTCATGCTGGGCATCGATCGTTACTCCCTGCCCGCCAAGCCGAGCGGCGGTTCGCAGTCCCTCCGCCAACGGTACGCCCAGGCATTTTGTTTGGATTCCGATTTTTACGAATGGCACGGCTTTATCTTTCCTCACCATATCAAGGATTCGGTACTTCCGGTTGTGTCAACTTAGGACAACCGGATCGAGTTATCCAATCCGGCAACCGATGATGGTAAAGGACTCTGGACATGACGGATTCCGGATTTTCGAATTGTATGCCGGGTGCCGGGATCGAGTTAAGTGCAATATGAATACATTCTTCTGGGCACTGATTGTAGCCACCTCGGTCTTGGGACGGGAAGATCATCCTTCCGATGAAGTCCCCGTCTTTCGCTGCGCATTCGATCAGCAGTGGGATGTCAATTTCGATACGATGCCCGACACTTGGCAGCGGAAAACGGGTCCCGGTTATCCTCGCTATGTCCATATAGCAATTGAGGATGATGAAACTGTGGTCGGCAACCGGTGTCTGACCATCCGCTTAGATGGCGGTGGTGCATCGATCACCAGCCCGCCGATTCCCATCAGTTCACGCTATAGTTATCAGCTGAATGCTCGGCTGAAAGCATTAGGGCTGCACCACGATCAAGCAATTATTACTGTCGATTTTTTTGATGATAAAAACAAGCTCGTCCATACGGAAAGCATCGCACCTATCCGCACCGCCCAGGAATGGATGGACATATCCATTGGACCGATCGCAATCGATGCAAAAAACGCATCGCGCGCGTTGATTGGGCTCCATGTTCAGCCGGGGCAGAAAGAGGATCTCCAGGGCACGGTATCATTCGATGATGTCCAGTTAATCCGCCAACCCCGAATCGTTGTTCAGACCAACAGTCGATTCAACGTATATACTGAGCCCAATAATATTGTTGTCTCTTGTCATGTATCGGGAATCCACGAACCCAACCCAATGGTCCGGTTTGAGTTGCTTGATGCCTCGAGTGATCGTTTGGATAAAGAAGAAGAGAAATTGGGAGGTGAACTCATCTATGAGGAACCGTCCCAGGGTTCCAAGTGGCTGGGCGCCGACACGGATCTGCCAGATGCTTACGAAGGCTCCGTGGATTGGTCCCCTCCTATCCACATGTTCGGATTTGGCTTCTATCGCGTCCGTGTTGTTGTCGAGGGTCGCCAGGGGAAAATGCGGGAGCATATGGTATCACTCGCAGTCGTACGGCCATTCGAGAGCACAAAACAAGGGGTGTTTGGATGGAGCCTTCCAGGTGGGGAGAATCCATTGTCTTTTGAGGATTTAAACCGATTGCTCCCACGAGTCGGGATCCATTGGGTCAAAATACCTGTCTGGTATCGGGAAGGAGACGACGCGTATGGAGATCGCGTCCTGCGCCTTGCGGAACACCTGGCCACATCGGGAATTGAACTGGTTGGCGTCCTGGATCGACCGCCGGCTGATTCAGATCTCGCCCGCAGCCTCGATGCATCGGCATCCATTTCAGATGTTCTGTCTCTCGCCCCTGCTGCCTGGTCTTCGGTCCTGGACCCCATCATGACCCGCCTCTCCCTCCGCGTCCGGTGGTGGCAACTTGGATCGGACCGGGATACTGGTTTTGTTGGCTACCCAAACATTGTCGAACAGATCTCCAAGGTCCGAAAAAACCTCTACCGATTTGGCCAGGATGTGAATCTGGGCATTGCCTGGCGCTGGACCGAGGAGGCAATCCTGGAACCGGCATTGCCGTGGGAATTTTTACAGTATTCCGCGGATCCGGCCCTGACTGGAGACGAACTGGCCGCCTACCTCAACGAGGCCAACCAGGATCGTACCGGCAACTGGGTCCTAATCGAACCACTCCCTCTAGGCCAATACTCGCTGGAAACCCGCACACGCGATCTGGTCTATCAAATGCTCTCCGCAAGGATCCACAATGCCGCAGCAGCCTTTATCCCGGAGCCATTCAGCAACGAACATGGATTGATGAATGATGACGGAACCCCAGGTGAACTACTGCTGCCATGGCGGACCACGGCAGCTCTCCTCGGCGGAACAACGTATCTTGGTCAGATCCAGATGCAAGGCGGAAGTCACAATCATATTTTTCGCCGCGAAGACGGAACTGTCGTCATGGTTATTTGGAACGATCAGCCCACGCGCGAAACGATCTTTCTCGGAAACAATGTTCGCTGCATTTCCATTTGGGGCCGTGAAATGGAATTGGAGACAAAAGACGATCACCTGATCATCGATACCGGTCCTATGCCCGATTTCCTGATCGGTCTTAGCGAACCTGTCGCACGCTGGAGAATGGCTGTCCAGCTCCAAAAACAACGTATCCCAAGCGTTTTCTCCGTGGCCCATCCCAACATGTTGTCCATCCAAAATCCATTTCCGCAAGGTGCTGGCGGCTATGCTGAAATCATATCAGATGATGAATGGACCATCGAACCACACCATATCGAATTCAAGATCGCTTCGGGAGAAGAGCAGAATCTGCCATTCCAAATCACATTACCATTCAGTGCAAGTAGCGGGGAACAGCAGATTCGCATCGATTTTCATTTCAGCGCCGATCGAACCTACCACTTCAGTGTCTACCGTGATGTCATCATAGGACTGGGAGACATCCTGCTCGAAGTCTCCACCCATTTTGATAACGACGGATCACTTATCGTCGAGCAGCGGATGTCAAACCGAACCGACAAGTACGTCGATTTCCGTTGCTTCCTCCGCACCAAAAAACGGCGCCACCAACGAAGCCATGTCTTTCAACTTGGCCGAGGGCAGGATATTCAACAATACCGATTCCACGATGGCAAGGAACTCATCGGTGAAGAATTCCAACTCCGTGCGGAAGAGATCGGCGGGACCCGGGTATTGATTCACCGCTTCTATGTGGAAGAATAACACATGCCTTAAATCCGGTTTCTCCATATCATTGGATACTCAATGCACACTCTCAGCGACATTATTGCAATCCTGGAAAACTTTGCACCCCTTGAATTGGCTGCGGCATGGGACAATGTAGGGCTTTTGGTCGGCAATCGCACGAAACCGGTACACCGAGTGATGACCTGTCTGACCATGACGGATGCCAGTGTCAGCGAGGCGGTAGAGCAGGGTGCTGATCTGGTTGTCACGCATCATCCACTTCCATTCCAGCCCCTGAAGCGGATCACATCGGACACGCGGGAAGGGCGGATGCTATTGCAGCTCATCGCAGCGAATATCGCAGTCTACAGTCCCCATACCGCGTTTGATTCATCGCGTGCCGGCATCAATCAACATCTGGCAACCGCCCTTCGTCTGCTCGATATCGCACCGCTGGTCGTTGCAGATGGCCAGGATGACGAACTGGGCACTGGCCGCATTGGTATCTTGCCCGGCCCCCAGACACTCCGTGAAGTAATCGATCGCCTTAAAACTGCCTTGTCCCTTGGGATTGTCCGGGGTGTCGGCCAGCATGATCAGCCCATCGAACGCATCGCGATCGCCTGTGGTAGTGGTGGGTCTCTGCTTGATTCCGCCATCGCAGCCGGATGCCATGCCTTTATCACGGGCGAGGCAGACTTTCACACCTGCCTGGCGGCCGAGGCAGCGGGTATTGCCATCTTATTGACCGGCCACTATGCCAGTGAACGGTTTGCCCTTGATGCCCTGGCCGAATACCTGGGTGAGCAACTTCCCGAAATTGAAGCTTGGGCCAGCCACGATGAACATGATCCACTTTGGATAGCGTAAGTTGAGCCGCTCGTGCTCTGTCAACTTTCCATCTTGAGGAAGCCACGGTCGCCAGACCGACGCATACCCCCTTCTAAAAAGCACAGTTATCCCAAATTTTAAACTCGACGGAGCACTAGCCTATTCCGAGATTCCTTATTGACCGTCTAAATCTCATCCTCTTTGGTCTCGGGAATATGCTTTCTGCCTTCATCCCTGCGCGAACTTGGCATCTTTGCTGCTGGATTCCTGGGATCCAATCGCGTAAAGTAAAGTGAATCGCCCTTCAGGGAATTCGATCGTGCGCTATCCTCTGATCAAATCCTTTCACGGAGGAAAGAACCATATATGGCCAGGTCACATCCATCCATGACAGGCAACCTCGCCGGGATTGGGGAGCCGAATCGTCCCACGGGTAGCTCCGCAATGAAACCGGTGAATAATCCATCCGATTGGCGGGCTCCCTTGCCATGGGAGATTCAGTTCCCGCTCTATCCAAACGGCCCCACCGCTTGGATTGAAATTGCCAATGCGGGCGACCATCTCTTGGTTCGAGATCTTCTTCGCACGACTGGCGCGCCCGATGTGGATACGGATTTTGCCTATTGGATCGACGATCCGCAATACGATCCGACCGATCGATTGCTCGTTCGCCTTGGCAATCAACTCATTGGGCACGTCCACATTCTGCATCGAACCATTTGCTGGAGCGGCATCCGGGTCGAAGCGGCCATATTGCAAGACCTGGTTGTCTTACCGGAATTTGAGAATTCAGATTGCCAACATCAACTACTCGTCGCCGCGATCGCGCAAGCTCAGGACGATGGAGCGCTCCTGGTCATGCAACGCGCTCGGCAGGGAATACTCTCCCGGGAACCTGGATGGATCCGCTGTTGGGGCCACGCCGTGACACAAGCTTCGGTTCGAGACGTTCTGGCCTATTTAACGCCCCCAAAGAAGACTGGTCATCGCCAAGCCGGGCTCCATGTTCGCCTCTGCCGACGGATCGAGATGCAAGAATTGATGGCGATCTACCGCATGGCCCTGGTCGATCAATGTGGCTTAGTGTGGCGAACAGAACCTTATTGGCAATGGCTTCTCGGACGGAAAGTGCACGACCAAGTTCTCGTGGTCGAACGATCCAGCAAACGGGGAGTAACCAGCACGATCGGTTATGCCATGATACGCCGCGACCGCGTGATCGAACTCATCGTGCTCCCAGGTTTCGATAAGGCGTCCGTTGCGTTACTTCTCCGCTTATGCCGCGACGTGATTGAGCGGGGATTCCAGACGATCACGTTGCACCTTCCGAGTGATCATCGTCTCCATGAAGTATTGGTAACCGCCGGGGGATGTTACATTCCTGGTATTGATACCCCTTCCGGTGAACTCTATTTGAGACTGATCGACGTGGACCGATGGATTCGCTTCCTATCATCGGTATGGCATCAGCGAATGCGCTCTGCAAACTTGCCCCGGCCCTACAAATTGGTTTTCGAAATGGAAAGTCAAATGATCGGGTTCACACTCTCCCGGCGCGGAGCGCGGATCATGGACGCCCAAGATGCTGCTCCTGATATCAGGTGCCGGCGTGATGATTTCGATCGGTTGCTCGTCGGCCAACTAGATCTTCAGAAAGCACTAAATTCCCAGCGACTTTCCGTGGTTTCTAGACAGGCCGAAACAACCTTGCGTGCCCTGTTCCCCCACACACTCGTCTGGCAATCTCCCATCGATAACCGAGTCGGTTTCTAGCCCCAATATGTCTCGTGAATCTCAATCGCCTTGCGATGCCGCGATTCGATGCGGCCTGGGGTGGATGAAACAAAACCTACCACCGGGATTGAAAGAGTTGACCCATGAAAATTCCCGACAGTTCCGTCCCTAAGTTTGGCGAATGGTGCACCGAGAATGGCGTGAAAGGTAAAAGGAATCTATGGATTAGTCAAACACATTCTAGAGCCTTAGTCGGTAACATGCGCGCATGGTGCACGCATGTTCGCAAGTCCTTTTGGGTGGCGGGCTTTGCGCGCGTTGGGATTGGATCAGACCGAATGAGGGAACGGATTATATCAATATATCCGCTGTTGATGGCATCCGTGTTCTGGTCATATTCAGTTGCTGCACAGAATGAACCGGATCTGCCTCTGATCGATATTTCAGGAGAGACTGACCGGCATATAGTAATCGCCGCTGGAACTGAAAATATTTACCAGGGTCATCCGACAACTCTTTTACTGGCCGATGGAAAGACCATGTTCTGTGTATGGAGTATAGGCCATGGCGGTCCTGCCGGCCCTATGGCTGTCAGTAGAGACGGCGGACTGACATGGGAAAGAATCGACGACCAACTACCTCCTTGTTTTAAAAAACATGAAAACTGTCCTAGTCTATACCGGATGATGGATATGAAAACCGGAAAGATCAGATTGTGGGTTTATTCGGCAAGACCTCTCATGCCCCGTATCATGAGTGAAGACGGTGGTGATACTTGGATTGAAAAAGAGCCCTTGGGATTTGAATGTGTTATGACTTTTAGCAGTATAGTAAGGTTATCCGATGGAAATTATTTGGGATTCTATCATCGCAGGAAAGGAAAATCTCTGATCGTATTACAAACAAGGACAGAAGATGGCGGTATGACATGGTCCGAACCTGTAGTAATCGCAGATGCAGAAGGAATAATGCCATGTGAACCTTATGTTTTCAGATCACCCGACCAAAAGGAATTATGCTCATTGATGAGGGATAATACCCATAAAGGCCGAAGCCTGATGATGTTCAGCAGTAATGAGGGAGATACGTGGAGCGAACCCATTCCCACTCCCTGGGGACTGACAGGAGACAGGCATCTGGGTGTTTATACAAAAGATGGACGGCTCGTTATCGCTTTCCGCGATAGAGCTCCCAATAGTCCAACATACGGACATTTTGTAGCCTGGGTCGGAACATATGATGATATACGAAAAGGGAGACCGGGAGAGTATCGCATAAAGCTGTTGCATAGCTACGCAGGCAATGATTGCGGATATCCGGGGATGGAAATCTTACCTGATGGAACGATCATTGCGACCACCTATATCAAATATAGAAATGACAATCATAAGCACTCAGTTATTAGTACACGGTTCAAGATTCAGGAAACCGATGTTATGCAGGCAAATTACCTGGTTCGTAGCAGTAACCTGACAAATGTGCCGCCATATTTTCAAAAGCATGTCTTGTTTAAAGCTAACGATGGTGAAAACGATGTCAGAATTCCAAATATTGTCATTGCACCGGATGGAACTGTTCTTGCTTTCACACGTGGCGCAACATTGCTTCGTAAAAGCAAGGACAACGGAAGAACCTGGTCACCCGAAGAAGATCTGGCACTTCAAGGTGTTAAGGGCAGTAATGTGGTGGTGGATGATTTCACAGGAGATATATTAATCCTCTCGACTGAAAAGGATGATCAATGTTTATTCAGAAGTCAAGATAATGGTAACACATGGCAGAGGGAGGATATCATTATCAAATCCAATGGAATGGGTCATGGCGCGGCTCCAGGGAAAGTGCCAATTAATGTCGGAGCAATGTCAACAGGAATTGCCCTGAAATACGGGATAAATCAAGGTCGTTTAATCATTCCCGGTCGTGTTCAACCTCCTGAAGGTAACAATGCACAGGAATATTGGATGTATAACTACAATACATCCATGTACAGTGATGACCGGGGCAGGACCTGGCAGGTGAGTGATGGTATCATGACAGGTACAGGGGAAGGCACACTGGCTGAATTATCTGACGGGAGAATATACTATAATTCAAGATCTCATATGTCCAGTGATCACAAACGAAGGATTGCATGGAGCCTCGATGGTGGCAACAGGTATGTCGATTGGTATGTATCGGATGATCTGTATGAGACGGGTGAACCATTCTATTTCAGGTATGGTAGCCAACCATCCTATGGTATGTGTGCTGGACTGGTGAGAGTTCCGGATGGGGTAACTGAGGGCAAGGACGTATTGCTGTTCAGTATGCCCGACTGGAAAGGCGGATGGCGATACCAGATGAGTGTATGGGCTTCATTCAATGGTGCTGCCACATGGCCAGTCAAGCGATTAGTCGATCATGGCCACAGCGCTTATTCCTCTCTTGCGGCCGGTAAAGATGGAACGATCTACCTTCTTTATGAAGGAGGCGAAAAGAAATTATATGATGAAATCAATATTGCGGTGTTTAACATGAAATGGCTTTTGGACGGAAAGAACTATTGAAAAATCAGTTCGGGGTCTAGGATTCAGCGTTCAGGCCCTCAATTAGGGGAACATATCATCCTCGCATTCTCACGAAATCGGGCATTCGCGAGCTGCTGTCTTGTCGGCTAGCTCTCGTTAGCTGCGCCGTCTGGTTTGCCTTTTTAACGTTGGTTCTGACCTGGCGTGACCCCATCACTATTGTCCATAAGGCGTGTGATCTTCCAAGCTCCCCCGGGCTCACGCCTCACAATAAACAACGACTTCCCCACGACCTTCATTGGCTCGCCGCCAGCCTTCGGTGTTGCCGTCAATGTATAGGCCGACCAAAAATATCCCACATCGCCGGACACCACCACTTCCTTCACGGTGCCTTCACTCTTGAAATCGAACTCCTTCAACACCGCCTCATAGAGTGGCCGAATGGCACCCTTTCCAACAACTGCCGGCTGATCCTGGGGCATCAACACAGGCTGATCCGCATAGAGGGAAAGGAGCAGATCCGCGTCCCCCGCAAGCCATCCAGAGCGCCAAGTCTCCGCAAGTTGCTTGATTGCCTCGATGTCCTCGTTCAGTTTCGTCATCGTGGAATCTCCGGAAGAACCATTCTGTGTTGTGCATCCTGCCCACGCCAAAAGCATGATAATCGGAAAGCTACTGACCAAGCGCAGTGTGATTGCGCACGTCAGGCGTCGCCCAGCCGTCGCCGAATGACCTTCCATTTTTCACACCCCCGATCGGTGGCTCCGGTGCATGCCCTGGTTCGGTGAACCACGACGATCGTGGTTGCCCATCATTTCAGATGCCTGTTCTGTCAGCGTTTTCGGGACATCAGATTGATTGGCGTCCTTATACCGAAGGCCACTGTAGACACAAACAATCAGGAACGCGATCGCCGTGCAACCGAAATTCTCAGACAAAGCCCGTTCGTTGGCAAACACATCAACCAGCCCGCAGTAACCAAGAGTACTGACCCAGCCAGCAAACAGCAAAATGCAATGATGGCGTACCGCCGAATCGCTCTACTTGATGGTGGAGTCCCAAAGGCCTCGGCAGCCTCAATCGACTGTCACGCGCTCATTCTCGAACAGGCCGATCGGATCGAAAGGTTGGAAGCACGTGTCGATGAACTTTGGGCGCGAGTCGATGAATTGGTTGCTGAGGTGGCCGGTTTACGACGGCAACTCCACGGCCCGCGTCGTGAACGATTTGTTTCCGAGCAGCCAGAGGATAATCCTGTGCCTCCCCCGCCGGCGGCATTGGCCCTGTGGAACATCGCCCGCCACGAACATCGTCGGGTCGGCGCCCCCGCACGATTGATCCCTCGATCCCGCGAGAAAAGGTCTACCATCC
>JAFGFZ010000279.1 GCA_016930815.1 Pirellulales bacterium
ATCATCCAGCCAGACATCTCCAATTCCTGTCAGCGCAAATGTAACATACATTGATTCCGTGCATGGAGCCAAGCGGTAAAACTCGAAGGGTTTCCAACCTTTCGTCGTGCTGAATTCTTAGGCGAGTGGCCGTCCACCGATGGAAAATGAACTGTGCCAGGTCGGGCCAATGATTGCTGTCGCGAGAGCCAATCGAAATATTCGGCCGGTGTCATGTGACAGGGATCGGGACAATTCAAAATAATGACATCGAGCTTGCGGCTATAATCTTGATGTTCCGAGATCGGTTGCCCCACGACCGGCCGGCCAGGCCATGGATCGTGGCGGCGCGGCGCTTTGATCCAGGACTGGACTCCGGGAAGTTCCTTCTTGGAGAGCTGGGTTCGGTGATCTATTCCATCCTGCCACCCCGGATGATACCGAATGGCAACGAAGATTCCTGAAGTGGACTATTTCGCGTAAGTTGTTTTTGTATAAGTATTTGCGATTTTCAACCGGAGCCGTATGTTGCAGGCTGGCAACATGGGGGAGAAAACTACAAGAGGGCGCAGGTTCATTGAGGAATCGCAAGCCCTTTGGTTAAAATTAGTTACGGATGTTTGGCGGGAAGTTCCTTTGCGTTGGGCATGTGTTGTGCATGGATATCCAATCGTTCGACACCCCACTGAGGAGACCAACCATGAGCGAAGCACCACGAACATCCTTTGAAATCAACGAAGATCTCCCCTCCGATCTCGTCCAACTTGTAGCCTCGATCAACGGTTTACCGGCCGAACATCGTCAACAGATCGAACCGCTTGTCAACCTTGTTGTTGACAGCACACGCCGCCGGCGTCGCATTCTCACGCTAGTTCAGGACGCTTTGGGTCAATTGCGGCTTGACATGAAATATTTGATGTTTGACCTGGAGGCGACCCGGCGCGAGCGGGACGAGTACCGGGCAAAGCTGGATGACTGAATATCTTGTCTTTTTCTCTAAAAAATCTGGACATTGCCTGGTCGCTCACAGTTTCGTACATTATTCATAAGATAGGGTCAGAAGATGGCAACAGGGGCGGTTCGCCGCCACGAGGATTGAGCTACCAGACCATTCCAGGTTGGGTGACGGGCCATGTTGTTGGAAGTGCGTTATGGTTAATTCAGTGACGCCAGAGGGCTTAGCCCAGCGCGCCCTGGATGTCGGCATCCTCGATCATCGGCAACTCCAAACTGTTTGGAGTGAGCTCGGCAGCCAGAATGTGCCCCTTGAGAATTTCAAGCAGGCCTTGCTTCGGAATGGGCTGCTGACCAATTTCCAGTTGGAGCGGATACTCAACGGCTTCCGCGATGGATTCTTTTACGGCGCTTATAAAGTTCTTTACGCTGTTGGGGCAGGGACATTTGCCCGGGTCTTTCGGGCGGCCCATCGGGATACAAATAAAATCTATGCGGTGAAAGTTCTGCGGAAACGATTCAGCAATCCCATTGGAGAAGATGGCAAGAACCGTACCACCATCGAAAGTTTTCGCCGTGAAGGTGAACTGGGCGCCACGTTGAAGCATCCCAATATCGTTCCGATCCATGAGGTCTATTCGAAAGGTTTAACGCATTACATCGTCATGGATTTCGTCGAAGGACGGAACCTGCGCGAATTCTGGAAAGCCCAGCGGCAGTTCGATCCTCTGGAAGCGACGAATATCCTCATCGACGTCATGTCCGGCCTATCGTATGCCCATGCCAAGGGCATCACGCACAGGGACATGAAAATGTCGAATGTTCTCCTGTCGAGTGACGGCACGGCCCAGTTGGTCGACTTTGGCCTGGCAGCTCTCGATGCTTCGGCAAGTGAGGAAGCACTCGACAACACACCCAATCCACGAACCGTGGACTACGTTGGCTTGGAGCGGGCAACCGGTGTTGGCAAATATGATATCCGGAGCGATGTTTTTTTCAGCGGTTGCATTTACTACCAGCTTTTAAGTGGCAAGTTGCCAATGAGTGAAACCCGCGACCGGATGCAGCGGCTTGCAAGATCCCGGTATCAAGATATCCCACCCATCCGCGATGTTGCGCCCAAAATCCCACTCGCCCTGGCAATGATCGTGAACAAGTCCATCGAATTCGATCCCACTCGGCGGTATCAGAAACCGGGCGAGATGCTAGCCGACCTGAAGCTTGCCGCCAAAAGGCTCATGGCGTCGAAGGACGATACCACGGATGGTTCGACCGAATCCGCCGCTCTGGAAGGGCACGATTCGGAAGGCCACCCAAGGGCCCTGATGATTGTGGAAGCCGATGTCAAAATGCAGGATTTGTTTCGACACCTTTTCAAGCGAAGGGGCTATCGGGTGTTGGTGACCAGTGATCCGGAACGTGCCATGAACCGATTCCATGAAGATCCCAATGCGGCTGAATTCGCGATTTTTAGTGCTGGAGCGATCGGCCGCCACGCAGTCGAAACCTTCCAACGGTTTTCAGAGCAACCGGTCACCAAGGGCGTTCCAGCATTATTGATTCTGGGCCAGAAACAAAGCCAATGGAAACAAGATGTCACGATCGACGATCGGCATCTTGTTGCGGAAATGCCCCTCAAGGCCCGCGAGCTCCGAAAGATCGTACGCAGCCTCTTGCTTACCGGTTAAGTCTGAATATCACGGCGTATCTGTCTATTATTTGAACAGAAGGAAACAAAGATAACTGAGAGGCACAATCTCTGTTTCCTCGGTCAACTTCGTTGACTCACTG
>JAFGFZ010000280.1 GCA_016930815.1 Pirellulales bacterium
ACGACATCTATCCGCCTCTGGTTGAAACCGATCTGGAGTTTCCGCTGGAACGCGCAAAGATGCTGGCGATCGAATGTTCGCGGCCACTTGGCGATGCCTACCTTTCCGTCATGCAAAAGGGTTTTGCCTCGCGATGGATCGATTACTATCCCCGGCCCGGGAAGCGGAGCGGTGCTTACATGAACG
Organism: Pirellulales bacterium; assembly: GCA_016930815.1. Classification (GTDB taxonomy): domain Bacteria; phylum Planctomycetota; class Planctomycetia; order Pirellulales; family Lacipirellulaceae; genus JAFGFZ01. Next base: position 187 of record JAFGFZ010000280.1, read on the forward strand.
GCAGTGTGTACGATGTCCACCCGTATATGCTGTTGAATTACAATGGAGATTTTGAATCCGTATCAACGCTCGTCCACGAATTCGGGCATGCATTGCATTCGCATCTTACGAATACAAACCAGCCCTATGTCAATTCCGATTATTCGACATTTGTCGCGGAGGTTGCTTCAACGTCGAATGAAGCATTCCTGATGGATTATGTCACGAAACATGCTCAAAATGACGCCGAGCGGCTCTACTACTTGGGCTTTGCCCTCGAAGGAATCCGGGGCACTTTTTTCCGGCAGGCCATGTTTGCCGAATTCGAATTAATCATCCATGAAATGGTCGATCAAGGTGAAGTCTTAACAGGCCCGCGATTCACCGAAATCTACGGCGATCTGCTGCGCCGGTATCATGGGCACGACCAGGGGATCCTTACTATCGATCCCCTCTATGCAATCGAATGGGCCTATATACCCCACTTCTATTACAATTTTTATGTTTTCCAGTACGCGACATCGATCGCCGGAGGTTCCCTCTTATCCGCGGATGTTCTAGTGGGTAAACCAGGCGCGCAAGAACGGTACTTAAACCTTCTGAAGGCGGGATCATCGGAGTATGCCTACGATCTACTCAAAAAGGCGGGCATTGATCTGGCGTCCCCGGCGCCCTATCAGGCCCTGGTGGACCGGGCCAATCGAATCATGGATGAAATGGAAACCATCCTTGCGCGGCAAACGGCATCCCGGACCGATTGACCCGCGGGCGATCCGGCTCCGCCAGCGTTTCCTGAGGATGGTCCTTGAGGTCCTTTTTGGTTGCGGCTTCGCCGCATTGGGAGTGTTCCTTGATCCAAATCGGATTCGCTAGCCTTTGGAATTACATCCTGAGCGGAGTCGGCCTATTCGCCGTCACGTTCGTTGTCAGTCTCCTTGTCATCGCTTTTGTACTCGTCAAAATCCCGCCAACCTACTTTCTTGATAGCCACAACCGAGATCTGTGGATTGATCATCATCCCTGGATCCGATGGTCCGGAATTCTCTTGAAAAATTGCCTTGCCATTGGGACCATTGGTATTGGTATCCTGCTCTGCGTTCTGCCCGGCCAGGGGATTTTGACGATACTGATCGGTCTGGCGCTCCTTGATTTTCCGGGCAAACGTCGACTTGAGCGAGCCATTCTCCGCAAGAAGGGCATCTTCGACTCCATCAACCGGCTCCGGCAGCACTATGGCAAGCGGCCTTTCATGATGGAAGAGCCAAGCCCAATCGAGAAAGTGTCTTCCAAGGTATCTATGCGGGAGAAATAGAGCTAGCATTTTTTTAAAGAGCGCATTGTCTTGCTGCTCGGAGGTAGCAATGAGTATATTATTTCTTTCGATAAAATCTTTGTGTTGTCATGGCCTCGTGATTGACAAAGCGCCACAGCGGTTCGCGAAGCGGGTCTGCTCGGAACCCTGATTTGGGATTCTTGATCAGAGTTATGAAAACATACGAACAAATCAATGATCGAATCGAGTCGGGAAAAGCCGTTGTTCTGACGGCGGATGAAATTATGGACTATGTCGATCGGCAGGGAATTGAAAAGGCCGCCGAAGAAGTGGATGTGGTGACGACCGCCACATTTGGCCCAATGTGCTCGTCGGGCTGCTTCCTCAACTTTGGCCATTCGAAGCCGAAGATTCGCATCTCCGAGGCCTGGATCGAGGATGTTCTAGTCTATTCGGGCATCGCGGCCGTCGATGTCTATCTGGGCGCGACGCAACTCCGCCATAACGATCCGGCGAATATGGATTATCCGGGTGAATTCCGTTATGGCGGCGGCCATGTGATGGAGGATCTGGTCGCGGGCAAAACGCTTCAGCTCTTCGCCCTTTCCTATGGGACCGATGACTATCCCTTGAGGGAGATCCGGACCTACTTCACCATCGATGATCTGAACCAGGCGATCATGGTGAATCCGCGGAATTGCTATCAGAACTATAACGTGGCAATCAACGATTCGGATACAACGATCTATACATACATGGGATGCCTGGAACCCAATCGGCGCAATGCCAGTTATTGCTCCGCCGGCCAATTGTCCCCACTGCTGAACGATCCCTTCTACGAAACGATTGGGATCGGTTCCCGCGTCTGGTTGGCGGGAGCTGGCGGGCATGTTTATGCGGAAGGAACCCAGCACACGGGTGATTGCGACAGAACATCGGACGGTGTTCCTCGAGAAAGTGCTGGAACTTTGGCGCTGACCGGCGACATGAAACAAATGCGCCCCGACTTTGTGCGGGGTGTGAGTCTCCGCGGGTATGGAGTCTCCCTTGGACTGGGAGTGGGGATTCCGATCCCCATTTTAAATCAGGATGTTTTACGAAGGACTTGCGTTCGTGACCGGGATATCTTCGCGCCGGTGGTCGACTATAGCCATGACTATCCCGAGAAAACCGGCCGAACGATTTGCCATGTCAGTTATGTACAATTGCGTCGCGGTGAAATTGAAGTGGAAGGCAAAAAAGTTGTGGTTGGATCAATATCCTCTTATTTCAAGGCGCTGGAAATAGCACACCTCTTGGCTGACGAGATTCGACGCGGGGATTTCTGCCTCTCGAAGCCATTCGCATACCTTCCCAGAAATCGGGCCTCTAGACCGCTTGTTGTGAGAAATTCATCGCATGAGTAAAACAGAAACAAAAAAATGGATGCTTTTCTTTCCGCGATGTGAATGCGAGCAGCCGATTGTCTACCACTTGGTCAAGGACCACAACCTCGTCGTGAATGTGTACCGTGCCAAGGTCACGCCCAATGAAGAAGGATATCTGGTATTGGATGTGACGGGAACCGAGGAAGATATCGCCAGCGGCATGGAGTTTGTAAAAACCTTCCGTGTCACGATCAATGAAACCGGGATCGGAGTGATGCGGGACGAAAAACGGTGCACCCATTGCGGCATCTGTGTTCCCCATTGTCCTACCGGGGCACTCTCCATCAAAGATAACAAGACCCGCCGAGTGGAATTCAATGGCGAAGCGTGCATCGAGTGTCTTGAATGTATCCTGGTCTGCCCGTATGCCGCCTGCGCATCGGCGTTCTAGGGATTCTTAGGCATGGGCATATGATGAAGCCGCGAATTTACCGGACATTCACACACCGAGAAGCCGTCTTCCGGATCTCGTGCGATCGGTATGATGCGGTGACCGCGGAAATCATCCGGCAACGCGGGATCTTGGAGGGGTACATTCGTCGTGATCCAACGTTTCGGACGTCTCTGGAGCCAATCACACCTCTCCCTAACGCCCCGGAAATTGCACTTCGTATGGCGCGAGCCAGCCAGCGCGCTGGTGTGGGACCCATGGCGGCCGTTGCCGGTGCCATGGCCCAGATGGCCGCAGAAGCCGGTCTGGTCGCTGGTGCGAAGGAAGCGATCGTTGATAATGGCGGGGATATTTATCTAGTGGCCGTGGAACCTGTCGTGGTCCGCCTGCACACAGGGACCATCCAACTTGCCGATCAACTTGCCTTTGTTCTCGAAGCGGATCAGACGCCCCTTTCGATATGTTCGTCCTCCGGCATCATGGGGCATTCGGTGAGTCTTGGCGCGTGTGATCTGGCAACGATTGTCGCCCAAGACGCCGCATTGGCAGATGCCGCCGCTACCCATGCCGCCAATCTCGTTCGAACAGTGGATGATGTCAATCAGACCCTCGAACAGATCGCGGCAATCCATGGAATTGATGGCCTTCTAATTGTCCAAAGAGGTCACATTGGGCTGGCCGGACGATTGCCAAAGTTGGTCAAGGCGCGATGAGCCTGTGATTCAACCCGTTCATTCCAAAAGCCAATCGAGGGCCGCTTGGACAGGCTGTTCCGATGGAAGGCCAATCACCAGCGCGGCTTTCTGCCCGTTCGACTCGTACACTTGCCTTGCGACCTTCAGCGTTGTTTCGGTTTCCTCGGCAATCCAGACGGGATATGGGGCATTGAGGGCGATCAGGCCGGGAAGGTCAAGGTACTTGACGGCTCCGGGCAGAAAGGCTGGGTGATCAAAACGGTCCAGATGCGAAAATCGAAATCCGCCCGTGGTGACGGCCGCTTTGGTAACCGCAGCACCGGCCTGGCAACGGGCGGCGATGACCAGCGGGCCGGCCACGGGTCCAAATCCGGCCAGTTGTATCTGATTGGCTCCGAGTTGGCCTTGGGCCAACTGAATGACAGCCAGGATGTCATGCACGCGCTGAGCGAAGAGTGGATGATTGTACCCGAAGGTGTAACCCGAGAAACGATGCCAAGGCTGTTTCCAGTCTTGATTCCGGACCATGGGGCTGTTCCGCAACTCCGGACCCTGATCGTCCTTGAGAAATTCACCCTGATAAAGCAAATCCATGCCAATCACCAAATGGCCTTGTTCTAGCAAATGGCGGACTTCGGGAAGGGGGACCATCTCCCCGCCGACCTGATGGAAGAGTCCTCTTTTACCAAATGGATGGACCCAGAGCGTTACCTTCCCACAGGACTGCGGGGGTGAAAGAATGGCCACTGGGATCTGTTCCCCGGCATTGGTGTTGTCCGCCAGGCCGAGTTCCACCTTAAAACCACCCATATCCACTGTCCGCACCATGCGGGTGGTCACTGGACCAATATCCACCAGTCGCCGGCCCAGGATCGTATCGAAAGCACCACCAACCGTCTGACGGAATGCGGCGATTGATTCTGGAGTCGCGTTTTGCGGGATCAATTGACTGATTTGATGATTCGCATCCTCCGTTTGCCAGGAGACCAAGGCTCGCTCGTGCGCGTCACCGGCCTCGTAACCATCTGGCCGGGCAACTCCGTCACCCCAAACAGATAGTTCCTTTCGGGTTAATGGGACATAGTCTTTCTCAAGGATTGGTTCGTTGTGGCCGAGTTTGAGGTGACGATTGAACCAGTGATACATCGCGGTTCGGCTGACACTGTTGTAATTATGGGGGAAATGGGTGCATGCCTTGACGGATACCAGGCCTTCGGCTCCCAGCATGGCGTAGACCTTTTGAAGATCGGGAAGACCCTTCGTCTGGATCTCAACGGTCCAATCGTTGGCAGCGGTCAATCCCAGGGGGCGTGGAGCGATCAGGGCAGCGATGTCGATATTGCCATTATCAATCCGCAGGTAGGGTGCGTTCTCACAGACACACCCGCCCTGCATGGCAGTGGATACCATCACCGCCGGGAAGGCAACCGCGGGCCGGGGATCGAGCGCGCAGAGCATGAACGTCTGTGTTCCGCCGCCACTGGCTCCGGTCACGCCGATCCGTTCGGGATCGACATCCTCCAAGGAGAGTAGGTAATCGAGGGCACGGATGGAATTCCATGTCTGGAGGCCCATCAAATTCTGCAAGTGCAATTCCGCCTGGGGACTCATGAAACCCCAGGAATCCGCTCTATTCATCGCATCGCGGACTCCAAGGTGATGGTCGAGCTGGTTGCTATCGGCATAGCCAACCATGTCATAATGGAACACGATACAGCCCATCCGGACCAATTGGACACAGCGGGCCTGAAGGGGATACCGCCCACCCACTTCGAACCGTTCAGCCCCTTCAGCGATTTGATTTCGGACTTCGTCTGCTCCGAGATCCACGAATCGACCGTCGGGCCAATGCCCGTGCGGGGTTAAGATCGCAGGATGCTTGCCGCTGGTGCCATGCGGGCGATACAAATTCCCCGTCACATAATGCCCTGGCCAGGATTGGATGTAGACCTTCTCGACGGTATACCCATCCCGCTCAACACAACCCGTGACCACCGGTTTCAACGGGACTCGCGTCGGCCAAGGCCATAATCCCGTCGCGACCCGTATGCGTCGCCGTATTCGATCGGCTCGCTGCTGCCACGATGCCAGGGAATCAACGGCATGAAATGGGAAATAATCGTCCAGGGTTCGCAGTTTCTCCAAGCGATTGTCGTCGGGCACCTGGCCGGCTGGAAGGATTCGAAGGGGATCCGCTTGGGATGTTTCGGCCTTCGCACTGCGACACCCAACTGCCAATCCAAGGATGACAAACCAGACCAATTGCTTTCGCCTTATCATGAATTTGATCAACTCCACGAAAGTTTAGGGCCACCCCGTTGGGGTTAGATGGAATATTGCGTTACCTATCCCAGGGTTGCGAGACGGTCGGTACCCTCCCGTCTCTCCACCCTGGGCTTGAATAAGGTCGCCCCC
>JAFGFZ010000281.1 GCA_016930815.1 Pirellulales bacterium
CGTTATGGTTATTCCTATATCGAAGACAGTCGAACTAGCGAAACACGCAAAAACTTGTAAAACAGGGTGTTTTAGAGACTTATAAATATCTTTAACGGCGTTGGGCGAGGGGGCTTTCTTTACTCCTACTTGTGTAAAACAACAAGGCGGCTGCGGGGAGGATGGCTCGACTTCAAGACCATGCGCTCTGCCATGGCATGTTGCCACGATTCTTTTCCGTAGGGTGTCCTTCCCCCGCTGCATTTTTGCAGGGCTGCCAATGCCGCTTCACTTTGCGGCCGGTTGGCCCAATCCAGGCAGCGTCCGCCACGCGGAAGCCGGCCGGGATGCGACATCCCGGGGAGTTTTCCGCCGTTCAACGCCGGCTGCCGAACGCCTCCATCAATGCCTCGTAACGGGCGGATTGTCTTGCCGGTAGGCCATTCGAGGGAGGGATATCTTTCGTCCTCGATCACAGCATAGTACCGATCGCCGATCCGGCGCACGATCGCGTCGATCGTCGCCAATTCCCACTGGAACAATTTGCGGGGTGGATCTGAAAATGTTTTCAGGTCCTTCGATGTGGCGTACAACGTCCGCTGCCCGGCCCAGTACGGTTCGGGAAGATCGGTATCTTCCAATGCATGGGTCGTATGCCAAGTCAATAAATATTGCGAAGTGGATTGGTCGTAGAACACCTTCGGCGCGCCGATTCGCGGCATCGCTTTCGGATAGTCGGGCACTCGCTTCAAATCTGGAATATAGTCACTGTATTTGGTCCAGCGGATCAGGTCGTCGGAAACCCAGAAATTGATATCTGGTTCGGCGTCACCGCCATTGCCGACCAGGTAGAATCGGCCGTCGTGCCCCTGGCAGATATCGGGGTGACCTCGATACTGATCGAAGTTTGATAGTTGGATCTCGCGATGTTCTATCGGCAGTAGAGAAGTACCTTGACTGTCACGGACGCGGTTTCGAATGTTCTCCTTGGATTTATCAAAGGGAGCAGTCCGCGCTCAATAGAGGTGCTCGCCACGCCGTGCTGCTTGAACTGCTTCTTGCGTATCCTGAGGGGCACCTGGATCACCTTGCTCCGCCATCCACCGCTCCAACTCGGCGCGAAGCGTGGCCTGAATCGACGCTGTGGCAGGTTGACCGGCGAGATTGGCCAGCTCGAAGGGATCTTCGGCCGTGTGGTACAGCTCTTCGGCTGGCCGATGCAGATATCGCTTTACCAAATGATAAGTGCGAGGTTGATTCCATGCGTCCCACACCCATGTTGCCCAATAGGGATTGTTGAGCGCGCCGTCCCCGGACATTCCCATGACGTGCTTTTCGATGTAAATTTCGTTCTGCGTGAGATTCCGAATATAGCGATATTGGCCATCGCTGACAGATCGGATTGGATAGGCAGGGCCCTCGGGAATGTTGTTGTGCACGCCGTAGACATAGGACCGATGGCGCGCCGTCTTTCCCTGCAGCACGGAAAGAAAGCTTTTTCCATCGAATTCCGGAAGCACGGTGCCGCCGCCGGCGGCTTCGATGCAGGTCGGCAAGAGGTCCGCGTACTGCGCCAGCGCGTCCGTGTGTCTACCGGCTTGGATCCGCCCGGGCCAGCGCGCGATGAGCGCCGTGTGCAGCCCCGTATTCCAGTTTGTCCACTTGCAGCCCGGAAACTGCGCTCCTTGCTCCGATGAGAAAAAGACCAACGTGCGGTCCGCTTGACCGCTCTTTTCGAGGACAGATAGGATTTCACCGACTTGGCCGTCCATGTAGGTGATCTCCGCCAGGTAGCGGGCGAAGTCCTGGCGGGTGCGCGGCGTGTCGGCGATGTTCGGCGGCAGCACGATCTTTTCTGGCGGATACCGCGAAGGATCTCCCATCACCCATGGGACATGTGGTTCCACCAGGGCCACGATCAAACAAAAGGGTTGGTTCGTGTCGCGCTGCATGAAATCTCGGATCGGATTGAGATCGTGTTTCTGCGTCGGATTGTTTACACAGTTCCGATCGAATCCCACGACCTCTTCGAATGGATAGACGCGGTCCGGCTGGACGTGCACTTTGCCGGCCAATCCTACGCGGTAGCCGAGGGTTCCCAATCGATGTGGCATACTTTCAATCGAGGGACGGCTGGCGGAATGATTCCAGGCACACCCGTTCCGCATCGGATAGAGACCCGTGTAGAGTTCGGACCGGCACGGTTGGCACATCGCCTCGCTCAGATAGGCGTGATGGAACGTCAATCCTTCCGTGGCCATCCGATCGATGGCCGGCGTCCGCGCATTTTTTCCCCCGTAGATCGGCAAATCGTTGTACGTGCAGTCGTCGGCCAGGATGATCAGGAAGTTGGGCTTCTCGGCGGGGCGTGCCGTCTGACTGAATCGATCCAGGTAGCCAGCCTTCTTGACATCGGGCAAATAGGGCTGCAGCGTTTCCCAAGTGAAGAACGATGCGCCATGGACGCCGTGCCTCTTGCCGATCTGGAGATAATCTTCAATCTCCGCCGCTTCCCGGATCTTGCCGTGGCTGGTGGCTATTCCGACGCAAATTGTCAGTTCCACCGGGCTGTCGAGCTCACCGAGGACCGCTGCCACGTCGCGGAAGTTTTGATCCAGGACCTTTAGGTATTCTTCGCCGTATCGTTCACGGTAGGCGTAGCCCGTCAGGTTGAGCATGTCGAGGTACCCGCGGTCAGCCCAAGTCCGCCAATCGCGGGTGCCCTTGAGCTCGTGCGCCCCCCACATGTAGACAGCGATCCGTGGCTTGGGATCAAACGCCCGCAGTGCATTACTGATTTGCCCCATCAACTCGGTGAGACACTCTCGCTTGAACTTCCGGAATGCGTCGTTGTATAGGGCACTACCTGGCGGGAACTGATCGGCTGGATGCGACTTCTCGAATTGCGCCTGTGTCACGGGATCCATTTGCGCTTCGTTGCCCGGGTAACGGCAATAGTCCAGAAGTATGCCATCGGGATGGTACCTGGCCGCAATCTCCAGGAGGACCGACACGACCCATGCACGAGCTTCCGGGTGCCCTGGCGAGATGAATCCTATTGGCTGCCCCGCCTTGTCGCGCAGGGCCCAATCCGGATGCAGTTTGAGGATGCCATCGGGCCGATCGTGCCCGGAAGCAAGGACACACATCGTGGGGTAAATCTGCAATCCGCGTTTGCGCGCCTCATCAACCATCAGGGCTACCGGGTCCCAGCTTCCCCACACGTTGTCGGGAATCAACTGGCTCGGGTACTCGGCCTTTCCACCGGTGGTGGTAACAAACGGAATCAGAACACGCAGGCCAGAGTCGTGAAAACGGTCTAAGTTCTCGATCATTACCCGGTGGCGATCCGCCTCATCGGTATGACCGCGGAACCATGCAGGAAGGTGAATGTACGCACCCATGAACGGTTCATGGCCGCGCACCAACTCATTTGGCGCGATTGCACCAGCAATCATCAGCATCACGATAAGGCAGAACTGCATCAGATATCTCCAATCTCTCATCGTAGCGATCCTCGGGAGAAGTGATTTACGCTCATAGAACCATGCTTGAGATTGGATGGCGCCGTTGGCAGCCGATTGTTCATCGTCTCGACTTGATGAGAATCTGCTGCCTTCCGGGAACAACATCCACAAGCGGCAATGGTAATGAATCGTCCGATTGCGGCAAGGCTTGGAAGTGCAACATGCATCAAGACTCCTCAATCCAAAACGGCGATGAAAATCCATTCTAGCTTGTGCCCATCGAGTAACAAGCCGCTAGTGGCCGCCCATCGGTTACTTTGTTGAAACCAATGGCATGCGAATGCATTACGAAATTGATGGAGAAGGTGAACCGTTCGTGCCAGGCACCGAGTTCTATTGGCTCTTTGACATCTCCCACAACAGAAAAGTAGAATATCCTCTGGTATGTCCCCAACTTTCAGAGACAATCGTTGCAGCAACCAAAGCGATTTCCTAACAACCGAAAGTCGAAAGGACGGCCGAATTCATGCTTTCCGATCACTCTCACCGAATATCTCGCCGCAGTTTCGTCCGCAAGTTTGGCGAATGGTGCGCGGAGAATGGCGTGAAAGGCAAATACAGCATTGTGCCCTATCCCGCATGTGTCGGCCGGCTTGATCGCGAGGTCCCCGGCTGGTTTCGACGGGAACTTGACATTCCGTCAGAGCGCGTCATACTGAATGCATTGTAGACGGCGTTTCCCATTGACGTATCGCGGTGAGGTAACGCTGATGTACCAATCTGAAAACGGATACTGCAGAAAAGCTGCTGTGGTCTGTGCGCAAGCACAAGGTCCCAGTAGCTTTTTTTTGTTGAACGAGAACCTACTATCCCAAGGAGCAGCACCATGAAACGCACCATCTTGCTGATTGTCGTCGTGGCAGCCTTTGCGTGGCCCGGCACTACGGCACAAGCCGATCCATTCGTCAATCCTCCGGAAGTCAACCATCCGAAATGGATCACCGATTTCCCATATCAGCGGAATATCATGGTCGGCTTTGACACCAATCCGCACTTGTGGCCGGACCATGAGAGTAGCCCCCAACCTGATGATCGCAAGGCACTCACACCCGACCTGATTCACCACGAGGGCACGGAGGACGGAACGTTGTTCAGGTCGGACTGGGTGGGAGGAGAGGCCACGGGAAACGGCTACACGGATTGGATTGATACCGCACCGGAACATAGTGGTCGCCAAGGCATGCTCAAACTGGCCGTGGACGCTGGCATGGGAGAAGCCGCCATCCACCTTGTCTGGCATATCGACAACCTAGATCGTCCGTGGGAGGAAAAGCATTTCTTTGCCGAAGCGGAATACTTCACCACGGGTAACAGCGGAGTGGACAAGTTGTTTAGCAGCATGTCCAGTGGTACGCCAGTCACACTGGTACCCCATATGGAGATGCTCACCGACGGCTGGATCCGGTGGTGGGCCGAGGGGACACTCGTGCCCAATCCCGAGTGGGAAGAGATGGTGAACGTTGTCGAGTTCGCCGCTTCTTCAACCGATAGCTACCTGCTCATCGACTATATGCATATCGCCACTGAATGCGTACCAGAACCAGCAACGCTAGGGCTTTTGACTCTTAG
>JAFGFZ010000282.1 GCA_016930815.1 Pirellulales bacterium
TCCTATAACCAATCAAGCGCCTTCACGGAGAGCCGCACTCTACTGCCCGATTATATTCAATGTATCGAAATTGGCGGAGGCGGCTTTCATACCTGCAAACGATCATGGGGAAGCCTCCATGCAGGTGGCGCTATCCAATTCCTGGCATGCGATGGATCCATTCACACAATCGACCAAAACATCGATGTCGGCATCTTTGTCAGTCTTGCTACGATCGCTGGCGGAGAACCCGTGGGGCTCGGACAGTGACCTTTTTAAACGACTTGCATTAGAGCAAAAAAAGCTTTGCATCAATGAACTGCCGAAGTATTATCTGGCGTTTGGCATGGATGATCATTTGCCCTTCCATGCTCGGCTGCCATGATAGTGGCTACGTCCTCGCGCCTGTCTCAGGCAAAGTGACACTCAATGGCGAGCCCTTGGTCGGAGGCCGTGTCACGCTGCAACCAACCGGCGGCAGCGAGACTCCAGGCCCCGGTTCGATTGGTGATACGGACGCTCAAGGGGCTTATGTTCTCAAGACAATCCACGATGAACCGGGCGCGGTCGTCGGCCGCCACCGGGTATCGATTATTTCAAATCCCTATCGTGAAGCCCCAAAATCGGACCTAGATACCAATCCAGGCGTGGAACGCGTCCCAAAACGCTACAATCTGCTCTCTGAAATAATACTCGATGTGCCCAAAGAGGGCCTCGACTCGGCCAATTTCGATCTAACGGCGCCGTAGGTTTGATTCGGAATAAGTCACGAGCTTCGATCCAGTTCGCGACGTACCGCTTCCAGATTCTGTTGCGCCATCGCGAAATCTGGCTTGATCCGTTGCTGCTCACATCAGAAAATGATCACCTCATCGACACGATAGGGTCCACTCCACGCTTACCGTCGAAAAAAGGGACGAGAGCCGCCGCTTTTGCCCAGGCGCGACTCTCGCCTAAAACACAAATCTCTTTTCAACCATCATCATTCCGTCTTAGCGGCGACGACGAAGAACCAGACCCAAACCGCCGAGACCCAGCAGGGCTAAGGCTAAAGTCGTTGGTTCGGGGACCATGGTCACCGACAGATAATCGATATCAAACGCGGCGGGAAACGATCTGGGCAATCCTCTGTTTTGGGCCGCAGTCAGAGCGACCCAGGACATAAAGGGACCAGGAGCACTAAGAACGGGGCCATTGTATTCCCATTCACCGTACCCATTCCAGGACGCTGTGACAGCGAAGGTTCCTTTGTCAACGCCGTTTAAGGTGACATGAAGATCGAATTCACCATAACCATCACTACCAGCCGTTCTGGCAATATCAACCGCGACGGTCTGCCAGTCCACGGCTCCATTAGGCGTGGTAAGTTCAATCCAGTTGTAAGAATCCGCATTAGGATTGTCCGAATCACCGCCGTCATCTTGGTTATCAACATCCAGGGAGTTCAACAGGAAGTAGTCCTTACTCGGATCAATAGCTGCATACGCGGGAATTAACCATCCTTCCACCGAATCATAGAACATGTCGTGTAACTGTTGACCGTGAATCAGGGAGAAACCCAACGAACCATCCGGATTATCTCCTAATAGGGGCAAGTAATAGTTGCCACTAACGTTAAGGGCAGATAGCTCGACCATACCTTTGCCATTGGAACCGATAATATCTCCCTGGCCATTGGCGGGCCAAGGTAAAATACCCGTAGGATTTCTGCTATAGTCGGTGGTATATTGATCGTCGACCGGGCCCGTTGCGGCAGTCGCGAGCCGGATTCTGAATTCCAGGTGCGCGCCATGCAGGGTTTGGGCATACATATACCCACTGCCGCCGCCACCAGCGCCCACTGCCAGCTCCTGGCCCAGCATGATAGCCTCATTTGAGGGTCTATTCCAGCCGTATGATCTAGGGTTACCAGTATCCTGAATCCGCAGGAACGTATCACCGCCTTCGGTCATGCTTACCACGCCGCCGGGGGCAGGAGTATTTGGAATAGTCCCTAATGGATCACCGGGTGCCGAACCGTCCCAGTAACTGGAAGGGGCTTGAGTCCAGCTGTAGGCACTGGGGCCGCCGTCGTAGGTGAAATTCACGTACATATACTCCTGGGCGGCCAGGTCGGTCGACGCACCGGTCATCACCGCTAACAGTACAACAATCGCAATCGGCTTCTTCATTTTTCATTTCTCCAAAGATGTCTTTTATCCGCCGACTCGGCCTTTTTTCGTACGGAAGAGTGATCTCCCAGCGAAGGCATCCGACTAAGATAGCGGATTCAAAATGAGTTCATTAGCTAGATTCCGTAAAATTACAATTTCCCCTTCGGTGTACACGCCTAAGGCAAATCAATCGCACTCCATCTTTCGGCGTTCTTTCAACTCACGGCAATCTTTTACTCTTAGGTTTCCTTTCTTGGCGGACATCGCGCCGACAAAACGCTGGCAGCAATCTCATGCCGTGTAGAGCACCACCAGATAAGACACTTACCAAACTAGCTATTGGGTCCCGTCATGCCGATTGGCAAATGCCCTATGAATGGCGATATCTATATCAAAATCCAGGCCCTCGATGTGTCCGTCGCAAAAGGCAACGAACCAAATGCCACCATGCGCGCTCCCGAAGCTCATAGTGTCTTCCAGCCCAATGCGATCTTGAACGGGAGAATAAAATGCGCAGCGATAATTATCGTTGTTGAATCCGGTGCACCAGGTTTCATTATCCCCTTCCGAAAGACCATTTTCATAGTATTCCGGATTGAGGTATTTCTCGCCGACCATGTAGGTTTTCGATGTGCCATCCGTGATATGGCGAATTCCGACCTCGCTCCGTTCGAAACAGACACCGGTCAGCTCGGGCGATGCGGGGGGAAGCCCGCATCCGACGCGAACTTCACCGACCTTGTTTGTGGTGCACCAGTTGAAGTTTTCTGCTGCCTCAAGGCTTGAGGGGCCCGAAGTGAATTCATTTTTACGCTGGTCGCCGCAGTTGGCGGCATAGTCGCCTCGGCCTGCTTTATTATCCTCCATGGACGGATTATCCTTCGCGTTCATCGCCAAAAAAGTACCATCTTCGTCCGACCTTTCGAAAATACCAATGGGGCGGCGCGACGGGCAGGTGATGATCGTAATCGGTTCTCGGATAATCATCCGAGCGCCCTCCAGCTGCTGGTTGGACACGGTGTCTCGCGCCCCGTCGCCGGCCAGGTCGTGTTTGGTCCCCTCCTCAATGTAGGGCAGGATATTGTAGATCCAACCGCCGGGCTGATCCTGACCAAAGCCTCGATCGGCGTCCCCGACCCAATCCCAACCCCAACCACCCGTTGGGAAGTGGCCCGTGGTCGAATGGTGGTTCTGCCACCCCAATGCAAGCTGTTTCAGATTATTCTTGCATGTATTCCGCCGGGCCGCTTCCCGGGCCGCTTGCACGGCCGGTAAAAGCAACGCGACCAGGATCCCAATAATCGCGATGACAACGAGCAGTTCAACAAGCGTAAACGCCCGTGGGAATTTGCGGTGGGTCATTCTATTGTCCTTCCAGGAAACCCAACACGGCTAAAAGCCACAACTAAGGAACGGCCGAAAGCAGCTTTCTCTTCTGTCCCCTCTTCCTCTGGGAGACTTCTGTCCCCCTCTTCCTTTGAGGTCGCGCAGCTTTTAACAATGTTAATAGTATTTGAATTATCGACATCACCTCCCCGCTTGCGGGGAGGTCGGACGCGGTAGTGGCCGGGTGGGGTGGTTTTATCCAATGGACTCGTGATGTTGAGAATTATAGTAAAAGACCCTCTCCGGGCCACAGGGCCCGACTCTCCCGCAAGCGGGAGAGTCATTTCGTCCGTTGGCCACTCCGCCCATGGCGGAGCAGCCCCAACATGAATTATCAATTGATATATCCAATCCTTTGGAAATCTCACAATAAATCAACTGCGCATGCAGCGGTAAACAAATAAACCACACCCTGCCAGCAAGCAGAACAATGCCATGGAAGACGGCTCGGGAATGGGATGGACACCCGCCTTGACACAGTAGAAGTCAACATCTTGAGTGCCCGCCGCCCGCGAACCGACTGAACCCATAAAGATGGCATTGTCAAGGTTGGTGTGGGCACCACTAAAAAACGGGGGTACGTTCTTGTAATTGGGTGATTGGCCTGAGTCGCCGGCAGTTACCAAAAACCGGCTCCCTGTGAGCAATCCATCGACCCAGATCGTCACCGCATGGGTGGCATCCGCAGCGGTTACGGGCTCGATCGTGATCCAGAACTCGTGCCACTGATCGAGATCATCGGATGTCGCATCCATCTCGGTGATCGGCAGAATGTTGATGATCCCTTCATCTTGATCCGCGTCCACATTTTCATTAGGTATGTTGCCATTCCTACTATTCATGATCAGGCCGTTGCCGTAGTTGATATTGCCCTGGCTCGTGTCGGCGTGGGTAGGATTCCCAACTGCGAGCGAGAACGAGATAACCTTCCCATAATCACGGCCTTCATCATTGAGGCCATCGCTCTGCCAGATACCGAACATGCCCATGCCGCCGCTGGCGATGAGGTCGCCAGCACCTCCGCGTCGAGGATCCATGGATAAAGGCGGCCA
>JAFGFZ010000283.1 GCA_016930815.1 Pirellulales bacterium
GTCCCATCGAACAGCAGGCGTCCGTTGTCCATGACTCCAATCCGGCTAGCAACTTCCTCGGCCGCGGAGAGTGTATGCGTTGAGATCAAGACGGTAGCACCGGTTGCAGCCCGCTTTTTTAGCAGATCTTTGACGAGCCGTGCGCTGTGGGGATCCAAGCCGATCATCGGTTCATCAACGACTAGCACCGGAGGATCATGGATTAAGACCGCGGCAAAGACGGTCCGCTGTTTCATCCCATGCGAGTAGCTTTCCGTCAACTGATCGACGAAATCCTTGAGTTGGAATTGTTCAATTTGCCGTTCCATTTCATTGGTGATCTCTGGATCTTTCATCCCGTACATTTCCGCGACGAATCGGAGGAACTCGCGGCCAGTTAGTTTATCGTAGAGATGCGGTTCATCCGGGACGTAACCGATGAACTGGTTTGTTTCTTCGGTGGCTTTGGCGACATCGATGCCTCGAACTCGGACGACGCCGCGGTCCGGGCGCAAGAGCCCAACAAGCATCTTAATCGTCGTGGTCTTCCCTGCGCCATTTCGTCCGAGGAGCGCATAGAGTTCGCCACTTTCGACTGTCAGACTCAGATCTTTGACAGCTACCTTGCGGCCAAACGTGCGGGTAACTCGATCGAACTCAATCATCGGTTTTGTTGTCGAGGATCTTGATGGTGCTGTGATCCGCGCCAGCCGGGCCAGCGAGGAGAACGGAGCATGCGATTGCGTTGACCCATTCGCTGGGTTAACGCATCCGCCATATGGTCGGCTTCGGCACCAAGCCTTCGTTCCAGTCGCAACTTTGCCCCAAGAACGTTAACTTCCTGGAGGAGAACTGTTCCATCTTCACCAATCCAGAGAGTTGCCTGCGCGACCTCGTCGTCATTCACACCGGCCTGATTCAAGCGGCGATATTCAAGCCGCCGTGCTCTATAGAGACTGTTTTCCAACTGAATGATTTCTTCTCCCGTGACTTCCGCTTCAATCAATTCCGTCGCTTTCCCAGCCGTGAGGGGATTGATCGTCTCCATCTGCCAGCGCCTTCCAATATACATGGCTGGCAGTTTGCCGGCCGGTGCCAATGCCGAGGTCAGGCGAGCACTATCGGGAACCATCCGCTCTATTTCATAGGAAAACTTGCCGGTCTGAATATGCAGTTGAAGCTCCGATTTCTCAACTCGACCATACACCTCGATCGCGAAGGGTAACGGATCCAATCGGACCCGTGCCTCGAGTGCGGAAAGATGTCCCAGCGGATCGATTTCAATGCGACTTCGGGCGTCCAGGTCCAAAAGATCCAATCCGATATTCAGATCCTCCAACTCTTTTTTCCATCGCGTTCCAACATCATTCAACTCGAGCTGGTTGATCTGCAAACGGGCGTGTATTTCTTTCGTGCCATCCGGTCCGGTTTCAACACGGCTCGCAGTCCACCCTATGGGCCGTTTGTCCCAAAAGACCCGCCAGCAGGTCCGCTCATCATTGGGTATGTGGCGATAGCTAGGCGGTTCGTCCTGATCCAACGGGGCAAGAATCTTGGTGGAGACCAGCCACCACATGGCGATGGTCCACAACAAGAAGACAACACTCACAAAAAGTTTATTGATCACGATAATGTTTGTATGGCACTCAGACAGGCAACTTCGTGCAAACAGGCAAATCACTTTGCCTTGCAATGCGGATCGATGATCCATCACGCGATCATGAGTATCTGGCGGTTGGATTATTTTTTTATTCTAACGGAACGAACCAACGGATGCATCGGTGCGTCCTTCACAAAGAACAAGCCCCGGGACTGGACTGGTCGGGGCTCGAACAAAACCATGTCACCATGTTGTGGCCGGTCTCCTGGCCGAGCCACAGGCTGGGCTCATAAAACTTCAGCCAAATGCCTGCTTGGCAGCACAGACGGTTGTTGCCCATGGGCCCCCCCTTCCTCGAACCCTTGTTTTTTTCGAAAATGAGTCGCGATGCGTGTCCCGACAAGAAGAATCATTCAAGCGACCTCTTGCGGACTCGACCGAATGAAGGCATTGACGTAATATATTGAAATATAACATCTTACAATAAAACTGCATGCGATTGATAGGTCTTCAGCCGCTTGGATGGAGCAACTTCTGGTCTTCTTTCTTGGGCAGAATTGGTTGATTCAAGACGCTGCTTGGTTTATGCTGGAATTCTATTCTCGGAGGGGTCTTTGCGGCGGAAGCGGGAGGTTCCATCATGGGCCGATCTACCTATTTTATGCAAGAATGCCCGACCTGCGGACGCAATCTTCAGGTTCGTATTGAATACCTTGGGAAACAGGTTATCTGCCAACACTGTAGCGCTCAGTTTGAAGCTTGCGATCCCGCCAGTGATGCCTATCCGCCGTCACAATCCGGTTTGGCGCTTTTGAAACGGGCGGACGAATTGTTGAACGCGGTGGCGATAGCCAACCAGCACAATCCTCCCAAGTAATCGGATTGGCGAACGCGGCGTCGCCGCAACTAACTTCCATTCAATCTCCATGGGCAAAACGGTCAAGATCCTGGAAGTAGCCAGGGTACGTTTTGGAGGTGCAGGCCGGCTGATGGATCACAACGTTGGGCACCACGAGGCCGGCAAGGGCTAGACTCATGGCCATGCGGTGATCGTCGTAGGTCGCGATATCCCCGCCATGGAGCTGGCCAGGGATGATGGTCAAACCGTCCGGTTGTTCATCGACCAATCCACCCAGTTTTCGCAGTTCTGTGGCCAGGGCCTTGATCCGATCGGTCTCTTTATGCCGGATATGGGCCACATTCCGGATGGTTGTCCTGCCTCGTGCAAACAGGGCAACGGTGGCCAACGTCCCAACAGTATCACTGATGGCATTCATATCGACATCGATACCATCAAGCGGCTGACCGCGGACCGTGATCGCATCGTGGCCGTATAGGACCTGGCAACCCATCTTTTCCAGGCAATGACAGAATGCCACATCGCCTTGCAGACTCGTTTTCGACAAACCGGCGACGGCCACCTCTCCCCCCGTGATTGCGGCGGCTGCCCAGAAATAACTGGCCGCCGAGGCATCTGGCTCGATGGAATACTCGCGACTGATATAGCCCGTTTCGTTTGGAATATTGAATTCGGATAGATCATCAGGGCAAACAACATCCACTCCAAAGGCCCGCATGACTCCGATGGTCATCCGGACATAGGGTTTGGATACGAGACTGCCTTCCATTCGAATACGGACCCGGTTTTTGGCATACGGAGACGCCATCAGAAGCCCACTGAGGAACTGGCTGGACACCGAGCCTCGAACCACGGCATCACCACCGGGCAGGCCATTGGCATGGACCGATATCGGGGGGCAGCGGTTATTGTATTGGCTGAATGCCGTGGTACCGAGTTCTCCGAGTGCATCGAGTAGATCACCAATCGGCCGTTCACGCATTCGGGGCACGCCATCCAAATGAAAGGCCCCATGCCCCAGGGAGGCGAGGGCGGCCAGGAAACGCATCGTGGTCCCGCTATTTCCAACAAAAAGATCCGCTTCCATGGATGGGATGGCCCCTCCCGTCCCCGCAACAGCCAGGATGCGGCCCCCTTCGTGCCGATTGATGGAGAAACCAAGGTTTCCCAGCGCGTCGATCATGAGCCGGGTATCGTCGCTATCCAGTGCCCCGGTCAATAACGAATTTCCATTTGCCAACGCCGCGCAGACAAGTGCTCGATTCGTGATACTCTTGGATCCAGGTGGCCGGATGGTCCCATGGATCGGAGTTGCCGTGGGGCGGATAGTGATGGTCTCTTGCATGACCGCTCCTCAATCGGGTAATGCGATTTTCCATAGATGGGTATCACTGCGATAATAGATGGCGTTCTTCGATACGGCCGGTGAGGCTTGGAGTCTTTCTCCCAGATCATTGGTTGCCAATGTTTTTCCTCGATCCCCATCCAAGGCAACCACATGAACGATCCCCGTGTCACTGGCCAGATAGAGCCGTTGGTTCACAGCGACTGGTGTCGACCAGAAGGCCCCACCCCCGCGGAGTCGCAGGCGCCAAATCTCCTTGCCCGTTTCGGTATCTCCGCACCTGAGTATCCCACCGCGGTCCGCGATGTAGACGCGGCCTTGATGGACCACGGGACTGGCCGCACCGGTCTTCAGGTGATTCGCCCGCCAGACGATGTCCGCCTTGAGGCGATTTGGAATTGGTTGGAAGGCCGTCAGGCCATTCAATGGCACGAGAACCAGGGAATTCGCGGGGCTACTTGATGCAACGGTGGGACAGGGCACTTCAGAACTCCAAACAGTGGCTCCATTGGCGGGATCGAGAGCGGATATGGAATCCGCCGACTGAATGAATAATAGGTCCCGGCCACCGTCCGGATCGCGAAGAACAAATGGCGAAGACCAATTCGCCTTGGGTTCTCGTTCCCGGTGCCAGCGTGTAGTACCCAACTGGCAATCGATCCCGGCAACGAACGAATCGCCCTGGCATTCGATTTGGACGGCAACAATATCCCCGATGACGCTCGGGGATGACGCCATGCCAACATCATTCCCGGCTTTGGGATAATCGAGTGCCAGGGCACGGATCCACTGGAGATTGCCCTCCAAATCGAGACAGATCAAGTCACAAGAGGAAAAAAGGGCCATGATCCGATGGCCATCGCTGGCGGGAGTTGGGGTCGCATTCGTGGTCGAAGGATGGCACATGGTGCGACCAGTGGCCCAGAACTGGCGCTCCCAGATGCATTGGCCTGTTGCCGTATCATACGCCAGGATATGCATGCGATCATTGCGATGCCCGCTGGCGGATGTCACGAAAACCCGATCCCCGATGACAATCGGGCTGGATGGGCCGCGACCGGGAATGTCTGCCGTCCATGCGATGTTCTCGCCAGTTGAAACGGACCAATGAATCGGCAGATCGGCTGGTTCCGCATGGCTGTTGCTCCACGGGCCACGAAATTGAGGCCAGTCCACAGCTGCCATGACGGTGGACCCACCGAAGACAAGCAGGATCGCTGCCAAAAGAGACGCGATAAATGGATCACGCATGGAGTCACTCACCTTGAATCGGGAGTATCGGAATGAATCGCCTTGCCCAGCAAGTCGGTAACGCGAAGTTGAAAGTTCCAGTTTCTGGCCCAGTCTTCAGTCTGTTCGTTCTGGCAGACTTTTAACAAGATCACATTTCGGCCAGGGCGAAGCTGCACTTGGCTGATATATTGATCCAAGAACATGGCCGTATGGTAGACTTCGTTTGCATCGATCTGTTTGCCATTTAGCCAGACTTTGGTCGCGTTGTAGCTGGCCAGACGGATCTGGGCGGATTGGGGATCGGCGACGTAGAAGTCGGCAGTCGCATAGACGATGCTGCCCTGATAATCCCCAAAGCATTGGTTGATATCGACGAGCCCATTTGGGTGATCGGATCTCTTATGCTGCCACGCGACTTCCCCCAAC
Organism: Pirellulales bacterium; assembly: GCA_016930815.1. Classification (GTDB taxonomy): domain Bacteria; phylum Planctomycetota; class Planctomycetia; order Pirellulales; family Lacipirellulaceae; genus JAFGFZ01. Next base: position 5,443 of record JAFGFZ010000283.1, read on the forward strand.
TTGCCGTGATATTTCGCGGCCAAGTCGATGCCCTGTTCCGGGGGATAGGCAACATCAAAGCCGGATTCGTTCGAATTATCGAACGGGCCGATTAGATGCCAGGTTGTGATCAATCCCAGGTGCTCAACCAGGTCGACAGGCTGTCCCAATTGCTTCAACGCATCGGCACAGGCGTTGATCTGGCCGATATCCCGGGCAGCATCGAGGGCATTGCGGTAGATCGCAATGGCCTTGGGAGGATCTTCTGCAGGTCGCGCTTGGGCCATCAGGGCAGCAACTGCATCGTATCGTAGTTCCAGCGATGGATCGTCGAGCATATCTCGAAGCAGGAATTCTCGTCGATCCGGTTTAATCCGGAGGATCCATTCGAATGCCAACCGCCGTGGCCGGGGACCATGGGATCGATCACACAGGAACTCTTCGAGTGAATCCAAGGAGAACGTTTGACCACCTTTCAGCGCACGCTCGGCGACCGTATCGACTGCTGCACGGAGCCAATTGGTGGCGATTGGGCCACTGTCATCCATCGCAGCCAGAATTTCTGGAAGTCGTGATATGTCCGCCTGGGCGAGACATGGCCAGGCCTGTTGCGCGGCCTGGTGCCCGCGGCCATGGCCATCCACGGCCCGGACCGCCGCCAAGGCATCCGGGAATGGCAACGACGCCGTCTCCTCGGCATCACAGCAGATGGGATGGAAATACAGACAAAGAAAAAAAATGAAATATCTTTCGGATCGAGGCATGGCTTCTCTCCAGTTCCACGGGCCTTCTAGTGTAGGCAATGCATTCCTGGAATGTAAACGGGTTGGCTCAAGCCGGCGCCCAATGCGGGCCAGATATCCTTCGCAAATCCGGATTCCATGTCTTGACGCTGCACGTGGTGATCGCATCCTGGGCTGAATGCATTTTGCACCCTCGTCTGGCGTAGGGCATCCAAGGAATTTGAAACCATTCGCCTTGCAGTGGGCCAAAGGTCCCGGTGCGGCGGATGATGACTTCCCATCTCGATCTTGGCACACTCGCCAGCGCCGACTATTATCGCAGGTTACCCACCTGCGATTAGGACGACCGTCGGGCTCGCACCCGATTCGTCGGATCTTCTCACCGTCTGGGGCGCCTCAGACAACCGATTCCTGCGTCCGGAGTTACGGAACGTGAAACGGCTACAAGATTTTTTTCGAGCTTTCGATCTTGAATCAACCGGGAAGTGGTTCCTTCTGTCGGCTCTCATTGGAGTCGTCGCCGGTATGGGTGCGATTCTATTTCAATTCCTGAGCCAATCTATCCTACACGGGTTTCTTGCGAGATATGCCGGGTATGCACCAGCAGAACCCATTGGCGAGCATGTCTTTTTTAAGGCCGGGGATACTGTTTTTTGCCCTTGGATGATCGTTCTGGTCATGGCGGGTGGAGGTCTTCTTTCCGGCTGGCTTGTCTATCGATTCGCCCCGGAAGCTGAAGGGCATGGGACGGACGCGGCAATCGATGCGTTCCACAACAGGCGTGGCGAAATCCGGGCACGGATCCCATGGATCAAAACCCTCGCGTCGGCCATCACGCTCGGTACCGGCGGATCGGCTGGCCGGGAAGGCCCGATTGCTCAGATCGGTGCTGGATTCGGATCGCTGCTGGCATCCCGACTCAAGTTATCGACCCGTGACCGCCGAATTATGCTGGCGGCCGGGATGGGCGCCGGGATCGGCGCCATTTTCCGAGCGCCCATCGCGGGGGCACTCTTCGCGGGCGAAATCCTGTATCGCGATGTCGACTTGGAATCGGATGTGATTGTCCCATCGGCGGTCTCATCGACGATCGCCTATAGTGTCTATTGCCTATCGTTGCCATCGGAGATCCGATTCACGCCCCTGTTTGGGAAAAATTTGCAGTTCAGTCTGGGATCCCCTTTGGAACTGATTCCATTCGCGTTCCTGGCCGTTGCCATGGCGCTGGCCGGTATTTTGTATGTCAAGGTCTTTTATGGGACGCGTAGCCTATTCGATCGCATGCCCATCCAATCCCATTTTCGGCCCGCCATCGGTGCTGCCTTGGCGGGTATGCTTGGCCTGGGACTCTACTATGCCCTCAATAAAAATCTCGATGTTCTGGCGGTCTTGGGATCCGGATATGGTATTCTTCAAAAGGTATTCTCCTCACCCGAATCGATGACCGTCAACGTCTTGCTGACCGTGGCACTGTTTAAAATCTTCACCACATCACTGACCATCAGTTCGGGCGGATCGGGTGGTGTTTTCGGGCCATCGATTGTCATTGGCGGCTGCTTTGGCGCGGCGATCGGAAAGCTCTTCCATGATTGGTGGCCACACGTTGTTCTCGATTCCCAGCCGTTTGCTATTGTCGGCATGGCGGGATTCTTCGCCGGGGTGGCTCGGGCCCCTTTTTCAACCATTTTGATGGTATCGGAGATGACGGGAGATTATAAACTCCTCCTGCCAACCATGTGGGTGGCGACGATTTGCTTTTTGCTGAATCGCCGATGGTCCATCTACCAAAAACAGGTTCCCACGCGGCTCGACTCACCAGCCCATCGCGGAGATTTTATTGTCGATGTCCTTGAAGGAATTCTGGTCGAGGACGTCTATCAGCGCGGCCGGAAGATCACGATGGTCCCGGAAGGAGCATCGCTCAATAGCATTGTCCATTTACTGGCCAAGACAACACAACGGTATTTCCCGGTCATTGATGAAAAAGGCTTGATGGTCGGAATATTCTCCGCGGAAGATGTGCGATCTTACCTTTTTGATGATACGATCTGGAGTGTTGCGAATGCCGGGGACGTGATGGCGGCCAATATTGTGTCCGTGAAACCAACCGACGATTTGAACACAGCCCTGCGGCGATTTACGGCCTTGAATGTCGACGAGTTGCCCGTGGTCGATCCCAAAGAGCCCCGGCGTCTGATCGGCATGGTGCGCCGCAAGGAATCCATCGCGGCCTACAATCGGCGGTTGATGGAGCACAAACGGGCAATGGAGTCATCCGACATCATCGATTAGCGACCAACAATTATCCTGGGGTGTCCAAATAAGGATCTTGACTCATCTGTTTTTGGATTTTCTGGCGCTCCTTCTCGTGATAGAGGAGCATTTTCCGATCTCGGAAGTGCCGGCGTTCCACTTTTTTCTGCGCTCGGCGGAAAACAGCGACTTGGCGGCCGAGGATCTCGGGATCGTCTGGCGTGGTATCACGAATCCGCCGGGCTTTTTTGGGATTGAAACCCGTTTCAAGAATTTCATCCTCCATCGCCAGGTATTGCCGATAGGTCCCTGGATCCCCCTGCCGGCCACACCGCCCGATGAGTTGCCGGTCGATCCGTTCGGCTTCGTGCAATTCGGTGCAGATCACATGCAATCCCCCCAAGGCATCGATCCCGGGCCCCAGTTTGATATCGGTCCCCCGGCCGGCCATGTTGGTCGCCACCGTTACCCGTCCTCGCTCGCCCGCTCGGGCAACAATCTCGGCCTCCTCCGCGATGTGCCGGGCGTTGAGGACAACATGCTCAATACCACGCAATGCCATTTCTTTGGATAGGAGTTCGCTTTTATCAATTGACCGGGTACCGATGAGAACGGGTCGCCCGGAATCCCGCATTGCGATCACTTCCTCGACAATGGCGGTCCATTTGGCCTGACTCGTCGAGAAGACTCTCGTCGGAAGAGCCTTCCGGATGGGAGGGCGGTTCGTCGGAATGGGTAAGACATGGATTTTGTAGATCTTTCGAAGTTCGCGAGCGGACGTGACCGCTGTTCCTGTCATTCCCGCGAGCTGCTGGTATCGCAGGAAATAGTCCTGGACCGTTATTCGGGCCGCTTGGGATGTGGGGAACGTGATCTCGACACCCTCCTTCGCCTCGACCGCCTGATGGATTCCTGCCCGCCATTTGCGCCCTTCCGATAGCCGGCCGGTGAATTCATCGACGATTACCACTTCGCCATCACGAATGACGTAATGCCGATCGAGGAACATCTCGCGTGCGACTTTAATCGATTGCTCGATATATTCGTAAATGGTCGAAAGCGGGACACGGCTCATGGCCTCGGGTTTTGGAAGTTCCCGCGTCAACCGGCGGCCTGCGAGTGTTAATTCAACTTTGCGATCGTCGTGATCGTATTCATAATGCTCGTCTTCGACATATTCTTTCGCGGATTGGGCCGCCCACCGGTACGCCTCTTTGGCAATTTCTTCATCTTCGCCAGGAACCGCACTGATGATGAGCGGTGTGCGGGCCTCGTCGATGAGAATACTATCCGCTTCGTCAACTAACATGAAGTTGAGATCGCGCTGGACCGGTTTCTCGTGCGCGGCTGCCTTCCCGCCGAGAAGCTCTCCAAAAAGATCGCCCAGACCCTCGCTGATCCGTCGCTTAAGGAGTCGATCCCGGAGGAAATCGAATCCCATCTCATTGGCCGTGCCATAGGTCACATCGCAGGCGTAGGCTGCTCGCCGTTTATCGCGCGACATTTGGTTTTGGATCACGCCGACCGAGAGGCCAAGGGCACGATAGATCGGTCCCATCCATTCGGCATCGCGTTTGGCCAGGTAGTCATTCACCGTCGCCAGATGGGCGCCCTTCGCTTCGAGTGCCGCCAAATATAGGGGCAAAGTTGCCGTCAGTGTTTTCCCCTCGCCGGTTTGCATCTCGACAATCGATCCCATGGCCATCGCCACGCCACCTAGGATCTGGACATCAAAATGACGCATGTCAATCGTTCGCCGGGCCGCTTCACGAACTAAAGCGAAGGCCTCGGGTATCAACTGCTCGCGAGGCTCACCCGATCGGACCCGATAGCGAATCCCCAGGCTCCGCTTCCGCAAATCATAGTCGTTGAGTTGCTTCAGTGGCTCTTCGAACTGAGCAACCTGGGAAAGATAGGCTTTCCACCTGGCTAACTTAAGTCGTATGGGACTGACCGCCATGGACGGGATACGAGACGAATGAATGGAAGCTGATTCCGACACGGGATGGATGGAGGACCGATCTTCGGATAGTGATCATTCCAGACACGCGTTCAGCCATCTGACGAATGCCGGCAACTTAAAATGAGTGACTCCGAATGATAGATCGTTCAACTCCCACTTGTCTACTGTACCACGTGTTTTGACGAACTCAACCATTCCAAGGGAACGGATTCATCCGTGACATAGCAGGCTTGCGCTGATGGAGAATTCCAATCATCGGGCGGAGCCTCGTAGTAGCGTGGTACTGGCCGATCCAGGTCGTTCTGATTTGGGGCACGATTTGTCTGGTCTTTGGAACCTGGCCGCAACCAGCGTCCGGACTTGCGTGGGATAGAATCGGATCCGCTGGCCGCCACCGACGTGGAATCTGGAGCACGCACCGATGCCCGCCCCGTGTCGGTCGGTTCCGTCCCGGATCCCCGAACCCTGGGTGCTGGTTCGGACATGTGTGCAACCGCCGATTGAACACGAGGCCGCACGAACTCCCGCGACTCCGCAGTAGCCTGCGATTCCACATCGATCCGAACCAAGCGATTGTCGGCGGGTACGGAAACTCGGTCCCCGTGAATGGAATGGTTCGAGATGCGGGTGGGGGTTGGATCGGCCCCTTGGAAAGAACGAACCCCCGCATGCACTGGATCCGTCCCAGCTTGTGGTGTGACGATGTTCGAAAGCGATTCCGAAACAGGGGGAGCCACCTGTTGGCTGTCATTGTAATAAGGAACCGCCGTACCAGGAACCAGGGTGCGAGTAGCCGGCGGTGGAACACGATCCGGTGCTAGAAACGGATTGGATAACGGAGTTGCCCGGTTTCGACACCCGAGTGCGGCCGCCAACACCATACCCATCATGAGAACAAAAGAACACCTCATCCGGGAGTCCTTTCCACGGCATGTCGCGCTAGAAAACGTTCCATCGGACTAGACAGAGTCATCCCAATATGTCACCTAGACAGCGAAGGATAGCGAATCTGCCATCTGCGTCCAGAGCGGTTGCCGTAAAATAAAGGAAATCCCGCCTAGTGCTCTGTCAACTTTCCACCTTGAAGTTGCCACGGTCGCCAGACCGTGGCACATCGCCCTCGGACGAGCACAGTTGCCCCAAATTTTAAGCTTGACGGAGCACTAGGTTTATTGCGAAACCTGAACAAGCGGAGATGGCAATCCGACGAAAGGATTGATGATGATAAGCGGCTTCGGCTGCCGTACTGAAGTCACCTTGCCTGTGTCGGCGTCCTTTAAGCTAGCATCTTTCTCCGGTTGTTCAACATATGGATTGATGATCGTTTCCGGCTGAATTGGCTCTTCGACAATTTCAGGTGTCTGAGTGCCTGGCGGATAGGCAAATGGGCTATAGCCATAGGGCCGGGGAATCGGATAGCTGTAGTAGACCGGAGGATAGGCGGCGAAGTAAGGGATTTTGTAATCAAGATGCTGGTAAAGGTACGCAATCCCGTAGCCACCAATGCAAGAACCGTCGCAAGCTTGCGTGTTGGCAGCAAGAATCAGAATGATTGCGAAAGACAGGAACAATCCAAGAATACTTTTCATGGTGGGTGCCTCTGAGTTGAACATCAAAAATCGAGCGAACTTGTCCATTACGCCACGGCCAAGGGACTGGCAATCCATGAGACCCCGGCGGATGCGTGTGAGAAACCGATGTCTGACTTCTCCCGTCACTCGGCCATCCAACGGCGGCCTTGAGACCAACATCAGGACCTCACAACCTCCCTCTATTTCAGGCTAATCAGGCGCTCCGCCGATCGCAAGTCGCCGATTCGCCCGAGTTAGGGATCCGAGCCATCCAGAGTAGCTTCATCCGCTTCTTCCACGACGGGCTCCTCGCCCTTTTTCAACAAGGATTCCGAGCTCTCCTCTGAGGCTCCCTCCTTCTCTTCGATCACCGTCAAATCGGGCAAGGGATAGGGGACATCGGCACCTGGGACCTCAGGCAGACGATATTCGATGTGGCCCAGCTCTTGATCGCTCAGTCTGGGACCACAACCGGCCATGCTCGCAATCAGGATGAGAGCCCAGGATGGGTATAAGGCGGCATGAAAAATGGATTTCAAGGCAGCGATTGGATCTGGGAATTCTCGGCTTCCCCACCAATGGGATCCTGAAAGAACTCCAGATCCATTGGTCATGCTGCCATCAATGGATGAGATTTGAGCCACGTATTGTCTTGGCATGCTCCGCCTCCGAACATCAACATTGATAACACTTTAGCCGTCTGCAGCAGCCACATTGGCCGTTCCAAGGAATTATTCTAACGGGGAGGCAACGAAGATAACAGAACTCTGTTGCCTCCTGTTCATAAAGTCCATAAAGTGGCTAACGCGGCCGAAGGCTGCAACCAAATCCGAAATTCGAAGCATGAAATCTGAAACAAATACGGGGATATGGGGTCAGAGCGCACTTAGAGCTTATCCCAACGCGTGCCAAGCCCGCAACCCAAAAGGGCTTACAAACATGCGCGCACCACGCGCGCATGTTACAGACGAAGACTCTAAAA
>JAFGFZ010000284.1 GCA_016930815.1 Pirellulales bacterium
GCCGAATATCGTGGTCATTCTTGTCGACGACATGGGTTTCTCCGACATTGCCTGCTACGGCAGCGAGATCCCCACGCCGAATCTCGACAAGCTCGCATCGCGGGGCGTGCGTTTCACCCAGTTCTACAGTACGCCGCGATGCAGTACCACTCGTGCATCCTTACTGACCGGCTTGTATTCGCACCAGGCGGGCATGGGCTGGCTCGATGGCAAAGTGGAACCGCAATCGCGCGGCTTCCATGGCAAACTTCTGCCACGTTGCGTGACGATGGCCGAAGTCTTGGGCGACGCGGGCTACTTCACCGCCATGACCGGGAAGTGGCACCTCGGCCAGCAGAATGGGACGCCGCCGTGGGAACGTGGATTCATGCGATCGTTGAACTCGCGTTTTGGGGAGGTTTATTTCCCGACGGAGATCAGCCGTCCCGGTACGGAGGTACTCTATCTCAATGGCCGGGAGATTCCGAAGGATTCACCGGAGTTGGGCAAGGACTGGTACTCCACGGACCTGTTCGTGGACTGGGGACTTAAATTCGTGGATGAAGCGATCGCCGAGCAGAAGCCATTCTTTCTTTACATTGCCCAGGGAGCGGTCCATTTTCCGCTTCGCGCACCCGCGGATGTGATTGAAAAATATCGCGGCAAGTATATGGCAGGCTGGGATGCACTGCGCAAGGAGCGTCATGCTCGGCAGATTGAAATGGGGATTGTCGATGCCGCGTGGCCGTTGGCACCGCGGCCTAAGAACTCGCCCGCTTGGGATACGCGCGCGCCGGATCGGAAAGAACGATTCGATCAAATCATGTCGGCCTATGCCGCGATGGTCGAATGCATCGACCGCAGTGTGGGCACGCTTGTTGCTGGATTGGAAGAGCGGGGGATGCTCGAGAATACCTTGATCCTGTTTCTCAGCGACAACGGCGGGAATGCGGAAGGGGGACCGCCGGGCATCACCCGCGGTGACGGACCCATCGGGGGACCTCAATCCCGCGTTTTCCTCGGCATGAACTGGGCGACGCTGGCCAACACACCTTTCCGGCGGTACAAGCACTTCACCCACGAAGGGGGTATCAGTTCGCCACTGATCGCGCATTGGCCAAACGGCATTCTGGCCGAACGGCACGGGAGCCTGGAAAAACAGCCTGCCCATTTGATCGATATCATGGCCACGGCCGTGGATCTGTCCGGAGCAACGTATCCCGCAAAGTTCCAGGGCAACACCATCCTGCCAATGGAAGGGGTAACACTACAGCCTGCCCTGGAGGGTAAGAATCTCGACCGCGGGCAACCCATCTTCTGGGAACATGAAGGAAACAAAGCGGTGCGAGACGGCAAGTGGAAGCTCGTGCAGAAATGGCGCGGTCCGTGGGAACTCTATGATATGGAAGCCGACCGCACCGAGCTGCACAACGTGATCCAAGAAGAGCCCGAGGTGGCTCAAAGGCTCGAAGCCGCTTGGCACGCGTGGGCCGAACGTACGTTCGTGGACGAGTGGACTGGCCCAGACCACAACAACTGGGGCCAGGACATTCCAGCGGATGCGTCATGAGTTGCTCGCAATATTTTTAATCCAGTTAAGACAATAGCGATGCTCCATAGATCTTCTAGCCAAGAAGAAAAGACACGTCATCGCGCGAATCGATTCGTGCCGTGCGGGCGGCGTCTGTTTCTACAGGCAACCGGCGCTGGGATGATCGCCTTTCTGTTCCAATCGCGTAACTGGGCCGATGGGCCCCAAGCAACCAATGTGATCGAATTCCAGGAAAAACTGGCTGCCATGCGCGAACACCATTACAGCCACAGGGAAGTCGATGTCATCCATACAGGCTTTCGGCCGGTTGGTGGTCATGTCGCTGATTTTGCAGTGATCCATCACCAAGGCCGGTTTCATTTTTTTTACATAGAACGGCGACTGGCGGAGGGAACTCCATTCTACCCTGGTCACGAAATCTATTTCGGACACGCCTCGACGGCCGATTTTACACAGTGGATTGTGCATCATCCGGTATTACTGGTCCGACCGGGCAGCTGGGAAGATGCCCATGTGTGGGCACCATGCATTGTGCGTCGTGGTGACGAGTATCTTATGGCCTACACTGGCATCAACCAACATATTTCCCAGAACATCGGTTTGGCTTCTAGTACTGATTTGTTCAACTGGCAGCGGTGGCCAACCAATCCGATCTCACCCTGCAAGGATAAATCATGGTCATTCTGGCGGGAGGACGGTATTGCCAGTTGCCGTGATCCGAGTCTTTGTTGCCACGACGGGCGGTATTGGATGATCTTCACGGCCAACACGAAAGAGGGGGCTTCCTGCATTGCCTTGGCATCAACCGACGACTTTCAGACGTGGCGAGATCATGGGCCCATTTGTATTGGGCCGGCGACCGGCTATGAAGCGAACCTCGAAGGAAACCATCCTCAAGGCGGCCTGGAATCGGCCAACCTGGTGCGGCGCGATGGAAGGTGGTTTCTTACCGTCAAAGCCAAGCTTCGCGATTGCCAGATACGGTCCTGGATCATCGAAAGCGATCGGCTCGATTCTTTCGACTTCGCTCAGAGGCGTTCATTTTGGCCGGGCGGAACCGGTGTTGAAATCGTTCAGGACCAGGGCCAGAACTCACTCCTGGCAACTTTCTCCGCGGGACATATTCGGTTCGGCCTAGTCGACTGGTCGGCCGCGAAGCCAACCGCGCGGTACGTGGAGACTCGGGAAGAATTGTTGGCGTACGTTACCAGGCCAGCCACCCCCCGTCGATAACGAGGTTCTGACCGGTCATATAGCTACTTGCGTTACTCGCGAGAAAAACAATCGCCCCTTTCAACTCGTGAGGTTGGCCGATGCGTCCCATTGGGCTCTTGGCCTGAAGACGCTCCATCAGGCGGGAATCGACTGTGGGAGCCGGAAAAGGGCCGGGACTGAGGCAGTTGACGCGGACACCATCCTTGGCCCAATAGACGGCCAGGTGCCGGGTCAACGAAAGAATACCACCTTTGAGTACATGATAGGCGGCGGGACTCGCCATACAGATGCCGGCATAGGCATCTGGATAGGAACCGGCAATTCCATACATCGAGCCCATCATAATGATACTGGCCCCTCCACCCCGTTCGACGGCGTGGGCATGGATTCTGCGGGCAAGTAAAAAACAACCGGTTGCGTTGGCCAACTGGCGGTTGAACTGATCGCCGGTTGCGTCTCGCCAATCGGCTGTAATCCGTTCGTAGCCGTTGTTGACCAGCACATCGATTCGCCCGGCGTTTTTTATGGCCTCGGCAACACCGCGTTCGATGGAGCATGCATCGAAATAGTCCAGCGCGATACCCAAGTGCTTGGCATCGCCGGGCCGGGGCAACAGGTCCGCGGCGGCGGCGGCACGGTCTTGCATCCGGCTGCCGACAATCACGGAGGCACCGGCTTCGGCGAGGGCTCGGCTCATGGCGCCACCCAAGTGGCCGGTCGCGCCGGTAATCAGTGCCACCTTGCCGCTCAGATCGAATAGTTCGTTGATGCCAGGTTCGTCATGCATTGGATAGATCCCCGTCTTCGCGAGAAACCATCCGCCAGCCGGGATTTTCAACCGCATCGAGAATGGCCAGGGTCACGCGGAGTGTCTGCATTCCTTCGGAAAGTGTGCAGGCCGGGGCCGCCTTGCTGGCCAAAATGTCCAGAAAGCGATTCGCCTGGTTGATGAAGATATCATCCCGCTCGAGTGAAAACTGGAATTCGTTTTGCCACGGGCCTCCTGGAACCGTCATGGACTGCCAGCAAGCACGGTTCAGGTCAAAACGGGCCGTACCGTCTTCGCAAATGACGGTGATACTATTCTCATTGGGTGCCTGGTACTGGTTGGCAGTGTAGCAGCCCAGGACGCCGGTACTGTGACGGGTGATGACGTGCACGGTGTCCTCGACGTCCACTTCTGCCAGGACCAAATGGGCTGCATCCGCCATCAAGCGATCGACTGGGCCGACCAGCCATTCTGCTGCATTGATTGCGTGGGGCAGTAGATCCTGGATGATTCCACCTCCCATCGCGCGTGTGGCATAGTAGATTTCCCGGTAGGCGGGCCGATAGGTCGGGAAATGCTGTCCCCAAACCGAGACAACCTCGACCGGCCTGCCAAAGCGGCCGGTATCGAGTGCCCGCTTCATGTCCTCCAAGGCAGGATGGCTCCGGTACGTGAAGGCCACTGCCGCCACCACGCCTTGCCGTCGCACCAGTTCCATCAGTTCGAGTATGCCATCCCCTGTCAGACTGAGTGGTTTCTCGATCAGAGCATGCACTCCGGCCCGCACAAGTTGGGTCGCCATCGCGATGTGCTGGGGCGCGGGAGTTGCGATAACCGCCACGTCGAATCTTCGGGGATGATCCGCCAGTGCTTCGTCGAGCGAACCGTAGTGGTGAACAATCTTGTAACGCTGGGCGATCTGGGACCGTAACGGTTCCTTCGGTTCGCAAAAACAGAGATCCGCCCGACCAGTTGCCTGCCAGCAGCGGAGATGCCGTTCCCCGATCGATCCTACACCCACAATCAAAACGCCATGTCGTGTCATCCATCAATCCATCATGCTGCCCGGCCAACATGCGTCGGCCATGTCTGCTGGCCGAACCAGCGGATGGCCACTGTTCCGCGCGGCCGTGATAATTTTCGGGAATGTTGACAGAATTGGGATAATTCTGTAAACGCAAGCCGGCGCCGATGCTAACATGGCATGTGCACGATGTCCATGGTCTCAGGGCCCCTTGTCACGAGGCAATCGGCCAACGATCGACTTGCGGAGCTGTCTCAACCTACATAGCCCAACTGACGGATGACAGGAGGTCCGTGTGTTCTTATCGATTGTTCGAGCGAAGAGGAATCCTTGGATTGGTTTTTGCTGCGGCATGGCGCTATTCGCCACCCCTCGGGTTGCCTGGGCTCAGGAAAATCCAGCGCCGATCCAGCATATCGGAATCGCCCCGCTCGATTGGATCGTTCTGGCTCTCTACGGTGTTGGCATGCTCGGTATCGGCTGGTTCTACTCCAGGAGGACCCGCAACACCGAAGACTACCTGCTGGGTGGCCGGACCATGCGATCCGGCTCCGTCGGGCTATCCCTGTTCGCAACCCTCTTGAGCACGATCACCTACCTGGCCCTGCCTGGTGAAATGATCAAGTATGGACCGGTCATTTTGTGGTGCATGGTTGCGATTCCCATTGCCTATCTTGTGGTTGGTTACTTGCTTATTCCGCATTTCATGAAGTTGCGGGTTACAAGCGCTTATGAAATTCTAGAAATACGACTTGGGATTCGGATCCGACTTCTCGGTTCAGTCATCTTTCTAATGACGCGAATGCTATGGATGGCTCTGATCATTTACCTTACAGCCGACAAGATTATCGTGGTGATGATGGGTTGGCCTGCTTGGATGACGCCCTATGTATCGATCATCATTGGCGTCGTGACCGTGATTTATACATCGATGGGCGGTTTGCGAGCTGTTGTTTTCACGGATGTCCTCCAGACCTTCATCCTGTTCGTTGGCGCCCTTCTGGCCCTACTGCTCATCACGATCAAGATGGGTGGTTTCGGCTGGTGGCCGAGCGAGTGGTCTCCCAGTTGGGGGTATCAACCCGTCTTCAGCCTCGATCCCCACATTCGCGTGACGGTCGTCGGATCGATTGTGTACATGACTGTCTGGTGGATCTGCACTGCCGGATCGGACCAGATGGCAATCCAGCGTTACCTCGCCACCCGAGACACGAAAGCGGCCCGGCGTGTCTTTTTGATCACTGGCCTCGCCAATATTCTTGTGTATGCCATCCTGGCCATCTTGGGATTCGCTCTGATGGGCTTCTTCCGTGCCAATCCGGACCTGCTTCATGCTGGCATGTCGCTCGGCAGCGAGAAAACTGCCGACATCATATTCCCTTACTTCATTATCCGGTTCCTGCCTCCTGGAATTACTGGCCTGGTCCTTGCCGGTTTGCTTGCCGCCGCCATGTCGAGTCTCTCGTCTGGGATCAACTCATCAACATCCGTCATTGCCACTGATTTTGTCGATCGGTTTCGCACCCGTGCGGATACGGACGCGGACCGAGTCCGGAAAGTAAAGATCATCGCCATAGCGATCGGGCTTGTGGCCGTGTTGCTGAGTGCGGCGGTGGGCAGGTTGAGCGGCAACATCATGGAGGTGAGCGTCCGGACCAACCATATCTTTGTCGCGCCTCTATTCGGATTGTTCTTGATGGCTTTGTTTGTGCGGCGCGCCACGCCTCTGGCGACAGCTTGCGGCGCTCTGGCAAGCTGCGTGGTCGCGGTAATTATTGCCTACTGGGACATTTTCACGGGTGATCCTAGCGCGAAACTGAGTTTCCAATGGATTAGCCTCATCTCGCTCATTGTGATGTTAGCCGTGGCCATCCCGCTCAGCCGGATCTGGAAACCACCGGATCGTTATTCCTTGCCTTGAAGGCGTCCTTTTTCTTGACTTCCAAGTGTTGCCGGTATAATCTCTGTGTGCATCACGAGGACCTACTCAAAGTATCATTCCTGGAGCCAACAGTGCGTATCCAAACAAATCGATGGAATTGTTTTCGGTCCATGTATCCTCTGGTTGGCAGATTTCTTGCTGCGGGACTACTCCTTGCGAGCATTGATTTCTCAGCCAAGCTCCACGCCCAAGAAACGAACCAAGATGCCTCATGGATCCAACTCTTCAATGGCAAAGACCTTGATGGATGGCAAATCAAAATCAACGGTTATGAACTGAATAATAATTTTGGAAATACTTTCCGAGTTGAGGATGGAATTCTCAAAGTCTCTTACGATCAGTATGACCAGTTTAATAATCGTTTCGGCCACTTATTTTACAAGGCACCCTATTCGCATTATGTGTTACGAGCGGAATATCGATTTGTTGGAAACCAGGCGCCTGGGGGGCCCGCATGGGCATTTCGCAATAGCGGCATCATGATCCATGGCCAGTCGCCGGAGAGCATGGATAAAAATCAAGAGTTCCCCGTCTCGATCGAAGTGCAGTTACTCGGTGGTAGTTCCGGAGAACGTTCGACCGGCAATCTTTGCACGCCGGGGACTCATGTGGTCATGGATGGAAAACTGATCAAGCAACATTGCATCAATTCGAAATCCAAAACTTATTACGGCGATCAATGGGTCACGATCGAAGTGGAAGTCCACGGCAACAAGAGCATCAAACACATTGTCAACGGTGAAACCGTTTTGGAATACAGCCAGCCTCAATTGGATCCAGAGGACCGGGATGCCCGTAAGCTGATCCAGAACGACAAGAAGCTATTGCAGGGTGGCACTATCTCTCTCCAAGCGGAGAGCCATCCGGTGGAATTCAGAAAGGTCGAACTAAAAATTCTTGATGAATGAGGGCATAGTGTGCAGTGGATGCCTCGCACCATTCGCCGCAACACCGGTACCACAGACAGAAAATGGAAATTGATAGAGCGCCGTAGGTATCGAATAGCCAGCACTACGGATTTTCGGGTTGCTCCGCTTCTTTGAGCTTTGCTTCGAGTTCGGCGATTCTCGTATTCGCGTCGGAGAGCTGTTTTTTGACGTTCTCCAATTCCGTTTGAGTTGCCGTGAGTGTTTCTTGGGCCGTCTTGACGTCCGCGGCCGCAGCCGCTTTGGCTTGCTCCAGGGCCTTTTCAGCATTATCCGCCCGTGTTTTTTCCGCATCGAGTGCCTCCTTGGCTGCATTTTGGGCCGCTTGGATGGCATCATCCGCTCGTTTCGACTCGTCGGCCAAGGCCTTGTCGGCTGCAATTTTTGCATCTTCGGCAGCTTGCTTCGCCGCATCAAGATCCTCTTGATGCTGCGCCTTATCTGTTTCGAGCTGCCTCATTGCCAACTTAACATCGGAAATCTGCTCTTGCAGATTCTCCTTCTCCTTGGTCAGCGCTTCGATGGCTGCCTGCTGATTCTGGCAACCACTGCACAAGACGGCAAGGAAGAGCAAGGGGAGGCAACGCATTGTCGTGGGGTAGCTCATTTCTTTCTCCTTGAATTAGTGTTGAGGGACCACGATTCGCCTTGATGTTGCGATTGGGGCAGGAAAATGATCGGCGAAATAATAACTTATAAGAATTTTGGCAGGTGTTGCACATCCCTGAGCGCAGCGAAGGGCGTGTTTCGCTAAATTACCACGCCCTTCGCTTCTCAGGGCGTGCCACCCAATTGTAAAGGTTATTGTTTCGCGGTTGCAAACCATCTTATTATATCAAGCGAAGGCCGTAGGCCTTCGCTTGATCACGGACTAAAAACCCAGTAGCAATCCTGCTGCTCCAACCGCCAGGCCGACAGCCAGGTTGATCAGTTTGATCTGAACAAAGGCCGACTTGGACTGCGCCAGGAGCGGAAGCATCCCATGGCCATCCTGGACAATGGAACTGGCCAGGAGAATGCTGATCGGGATGGCCCCCTCGACATAGAATGTCAAAAAGACCAGATGCGGACCTGATTCGGGAATGATACCGACCAGGCAGGCAATCAGAAGCACAATCCAGCAGTTCTCGCGGATGAGACCTTCCAGTTGCAGGTAGTGCGTCAATATGTGCATTAGGAGGAGGGCGCCGAACGTCCAAAGAAAGATCCGGGGCACATGCTGCCGCGCGACATGGTTCCAGAGATGTTCCTCAAGGAAATGTTCCGGCACGGTAACGACAATCCAGAGTGACACGGCTGAAAGGGCGAGGACCGTGATTCGAATCCAATTCCATTCTGTGGGTCCGATCTGACCGCTGGCAATGCCGATCATGAAGACGACCAGGATGGTCGTCAGGATTCCGCGAGCGGCCGATAATTCCCGCCACTGGCGAAGGATCTCTCCGGATGCAAAGAGCTGGCACTGGAAATTGTCGTGGACCTCGAGCCCCGTGCACCGTTCCCCTTGGTTTTTGATCAAGAGATCGGTGAGTGCTCCCGCGATTGTCCCGATGACGAATAGTGCAATGTGGATCAGCAAGGCTTGGTAGGGAATCATCGCGAACATCACGAACGCCTCATCCCCGCTGGTTGCGATCATGGCGGCGACCACGGCCCCGACGGTCAACATCTGATGGGAATAAAGGCCGACAACCATGAAGGCGCCGAGACAGCCTGGCGTTACGCCGAGCAACGCAGCCAAGGCATATTGGCCCCAACGGCTCCGGACCAGCCTCTTCTGCAGAGCACCGCTCGTCAGAACATTGACATATTCAATGACTAGCATCATCACAAAGACAAAGCCGGTGATGATCAAAGTATGGTTGAATACGTGCTGCATGAATGCTTCACCGCCCCGCGGCAGTCTCCCATTTCCACAATATCGATCATGGTGCAACGGTTTGGAATTCGATCATGCTGAAGTTCCTCCGCCGAAACGGCTAGATCGCCGCCGGCGCATCAAAGAACCATGGATCAAGACCAACAATCCAATGCTCGCAAGGGCCAATGCACTCCACATGGCAACGCGATTGATTCCTCGCCGTTCCATATATTCCTGGTCATACGGGCTGAGATGCCGATCTGGGCCATTCCGCAGATCGAGCCATAGAATCCAAGTATCCATAGGAGAAAAGGATGATATATCAAGGAGTTTTGGCCGTGTCTGGTAGAAATAAGCCGAAAGTCCCAGGCCGATAACCACCATCAATATCCCCAGAAGCATCTGACCTTCGCGCCGGCCCCATGTTGCCTTCGGATTCAAGGATCCATCACTGCTCTGTTGATCACACGGCTCCAGCTGCTTGATTTCGCGCATGGCCGGTATTTGCAGCGTGGTGCCACACACACAGCGGATGGTTTCTCCGGCCTGGCTCAGCTTGACAGGTATTTTTTTCCCACAAGGGCAGGGCAGAGAGTATTTGATTACCACGATCACCTCACACGGTATATCATTGGCATGTATTCATGCTGGCGTTTTCGGATCACCCTGGCTTGGATTATCTTGTCCGCGGGCGGAATAACCACATTCCCGTGAGGGTTGATATCCGCCCACATGGGATCCCGCGGTTCGCGTCGTTGAAGTCTTGCCAAAACATCGATTCCTCGTACGATCCGTCCAAATACGGTATTTTTCCCATCCCTTTGCTGATCGGGAATGAATGACAAATAGAATTGGGAACCACTCGTTAAACTTCCCTCTGCGATCATGCTAAGGCTTCCTCGGAAGTGGAGCCGGTGGTCTGCCTGAAGGCATTCCGTTGGAATGGAATAACCAGGTCCATCCGTACCGTCGCCTTTCGGGCAGCCACCTTCAGCTCTTGATCTGTGGATGACACGATGAAAAGTTAGACCATCGTAGAATCCTTTTTCCACCAAGGAGATGAAGTTCGCCACCGTATTCGGTGCTTCATTTTCAAATAGTTCCAATTCCATGTCACCCTGGCTGGTTGCGAGGACAACGCGTGGCAAATCGCCCGCACTCTGCTCGGCAGCGCGTATCGCTTTTTCCTTCTCCCATGCTTCCTTGTAGTAAGGAATGGATTGGAGGCAGCTTCGCCCGACATCATCGAGGGCGTTTCTTTCTTTTGCGGCGAGAAGATGCTGTTCCGCGAGGTCAAATTCATTGACGGCGTACGCAGCCACTCCGCACGCATTGTACATGGGAGATCGTGCCACGGAATTATCGATGAGCATTTGGCCGATACGGACTGCTTCTTCGTATTCTTCATTACGGATCAGAAGGTAGACAACGCCCGATAAGAAGCTAGCCAGTTCCCGGTTTTCATCGGGCTGCTTTGCACAGGCAATCGTGGCGGCATCCATGAGTCGTTGCTGGCTGGCTTTTCCTTCGTCAACGACCTGTTTATAACGCTGCTTCAATCGATCGCGGTCTCTCCATCGGCCAGTTCTATACTGGATATCAATCCGGTGAAGCTCACTCAACATGTCTTTCCATTCTTCAAATACTCGATTAAATTCCTCGTTTTGCCCCGTTTGCAGATGGCCTTTGCGATCTGGTTCCGCGTTCTGATCGATTCCAGACGGAGACATGGATCCGCCACAGCCCGCGCAAATCGCAAGAAATCCTAGAAGGATCAATCCGTGATGATGAACCGATCGGCACATGATTAAAATTAAAGGTTCTTGGCCCCTTTCTTTTCATTGAATCCAAGCAATCGGGCACTATTCACAATGACTAACGCCGCACCAACATTATGCAATACCGCGCCAACCAGGGGTGCCACCATCCCGATACAGGCAAGCCAAACAAAAGTGATGGATGTTGCAGCCCCAATGACGACATTTTGATGGATGCTCGATCGTGTTTTCCGGGCAAGTCGAATGGCGAGTGGAAGGCGGTTGAGCGAACTGGCCATCAATGCGACATCGGCACTTTTCAGTGCAACATCCGACGCGGCGGCACCCAATGCGACGCCAACATCACCACTTGCCAGAGCCAGTGCATCATTGATCCCGTCACCAACCACCATCACCGAATGACCGCGTTCTCGTTCGCGGCGTACAATCTCCAGTTTCTGTTCCGGAAGCACTTCCGCGATAATCTCGTCCATATGCAGCTCGTTACCGATTCGTTCGGCGACCTGATTTTGATCGCCGGTCAATAGGACAGACCGGTCGACCCCCAGCAATTTGAGTTCTTGCAAGGCTTCCTTTGCCTCGGGGCGCGGCGTGTCCGCCAGGAGAAAGCAACCGACGACTTGGGAGGGCTTATCGTGACTTGCACAGGGAATCAGACCGAGCCAAACGATGGATCCGATATGCGGCGGATTCTCGGGGACCGCCAGTCCCGCATCCAGCAGCCAATCCCTCCGGCCAAGCAATCGGATTTCATTGTCGCAAGTGGCCTTGGTTCCTTTCCCCGAAACTTCCTCGAAGCGGGTAACATTGGAGCACCCTTCGATTTCAGCGGCCTTGGCCGCATTCGCAATGGCCCGGCTGGCAGGATGGCGTGACCCAGAGGCACAGGGAATGGCAAGGCGCAGAAGATCTTTTTCCTGGTATCCGTGGCTGGGTTGCGTGGAAATGAGTTGCAACTGGCCAAATGTCAATGTACCCGTTTTATCAAGAACAACTGTGTCAACATCCGCCAGGGATTCCAGGAACTGCGTATTTTTGATCAGGATGCCGTAGCGCGAGGCGGCTGCTAGAGAGGCAACCATCGCGGTCGGACCGGCCAAAACAAAGGCACCGGGGCACGCGACGACCAGGACCGCCACGGTGCGTGAAATATCGTGGGTCACGAACAAAACCACACCGGCGATCGTCAGGATAATTGGCACATAATATCCCGCATACCGCTCGATCAATCGGAGCACGGGTGTTTTCGACTGTTCTGCATCACGCAAGAGATCGACAACGCGCCCGAGAGCAGTTTGAGATCCACTGCGGATGACACGGACCCGCAAGAGACCTGTCAGATTGATGGTTCCCGCGTAGACGGGATCGAGTGGCCCGACATCCTCGGGCATCGACTCCCCAGTGATCGGCGATTGGTCAACAGCTGAATTGCCGGCGATGACTTCGCCGTCGGCTGCCAATACTTCGCCTGGGCGGACCACGAGGGTATCGGATGTCTTCAGCATGTCAGGATGCACCTCCCGCTCACCGTCTGGAGTCAGGATGGTTGCTTTATGAGCATGCAGTTTCCGCAAGCCTTCGATCGCGACCTGGGCACCGAGAATGCTGCGCTCTTCGAGGAAGTGCCCCAAGCTCATGATGACTGGAATCAGTGTTGCTGTAATGAAATCACCGGCGGCCATGGCGGCCAAGGTCGCGAGCGCGACAAGCTGCTCGCTGAACGTGTTCGGATCCCCCGTGATCACTCCGCGACCCGCGATGAAGAAGATGGGCAGGGCCACGACGCAGGCCGCGAGGGCAATAATCAGGTGGGCGATATTGGCCATCTCCGATGGGCCGAACCGGAGTTGGTACCAGCCCGCGGCTAGCAGCCCTCCCGCCAGCATGGCAGAACCAAGTTGGATGGCAATTCGAGTTCGCTCGAATACCGTCAGGGGTGCGTCCAAGGATCGATGAAGACGTCCAGAAGCTGGGCATGCGAAATCGGTCACGGTTGGACCTCCTGGTCGGAAAGAATGACTCGCTCATCGGGAGAAACAAAATTCAAGCGACCTACACTCCTGAGAATATGTTCCATGGTTTCCAAGTAGATACGATTGGCGACCAAGGCGGGGCTTTTTTGATATTCAGTATAGAGTTCCTCGAACACGGACATCTCCTCCGACGCCCGCGCTTGCAGCGAACTGTCATAGGCAACCGCTTGCTGCACCAACCGATTGCGTTCCGCCTCCGCCTTGGGTATCTCGCGCGCAGCATAGCCTTCCGCTTCACTCCGATTTGTTCCCATCTCGATCTCGGCACTTTGGACCGCGCGGAATTCGGCGATCACATGCCGCGGTGGATGGACCTCCTTGAACTCAAGAGCGGAGATCGTCATGCCGCAGTCGAGTTGATCCAGGCGTTCCTGGGCTCGATTCCAGACGATTCGCACAAGGCTCTCCGTCTGGTCCAGCGATTCCTCCTTGGCCCGTTGCAGTCGAAGGACATCGTCGACCTTCCATCCCGCAACGGACCGTGTCAGAGCGGCCAGAACCATATCGTGCAGGATACTCTCCGGATCGGCTGTTTGTAGTTGGAAAGCAATCGGATTGGTGATCCGATATTTCACAACGATCTTGCTCTGGATGATGTTCTGATCCCCGGTAAGACAATAGCCTTCCAGTATCGGATCGATTGCATTGAGGCCAGAAGTCTGTTCGATACTTTTCCAGACTTCACTGACAATGATCTCGCCTTCCTGTTTCGCGGGAACTTGAACGACTCGATCCATTGGGTAGGGCAAGGCCAACAAGAGCCCCGGTTCCTTGATCTGATCAGCCCGTGTCGCCCCATGCAACCTTCCAAAACGAAGGAGCAGGCCGACATGGTCCGGCCCAACCTCGTGAATTCCAGAGACGGCGAAGAGGGCCAGGAGAACGACGGCGACCCAGCGGAACATCTTCAGCCCGGCCTCCAGGCCCTGGAACACTGCTGGAGTTGTTTTTTTTGGATTCATGGCGTTTTCGTCCCATCCCCTTCCAGCGTTGGATCCTGGGATGACTCGGAAGGATACTGAACCTTCGAATCGACCATTTTGGGGGGAGCTGACAGCACATCGAAGAATCCCTGATCCGTTCTCAGGATAATCGTCGCTTTGGCTCCGAGTGTCTTTTTCGCTGCCTGCAGCGATCGCCAGAACCGATAGAAGTCCGGATCCAGACGATGGGCTCGCGCATAGATTTCAGCAGCTTCCCTCTCCGCGCTTCCGATAATTTTGCCGGCTTTTTCACGGCCTTCGCGTCGAATCTCTTCGCTCTTGACCAAGGCCTCATCACGGATTCGCTGAGCCTCTTTTTCTCCTTCAGCCCGTATTCGACCGGCTTCCGCGCGCCGCTCGGCTCTCATATGATCAAGGACCGCTGTAATGTTCTCTTCCGGATAAGCGATACGTTTAATGCCGATCTGCTCGATGACAATCCCAAACTTCTCAAGGGCCGGTTGTTTCACGTCGTTGAGAATGGCTTGCTCGATTTGCTCCGTTTTGATCTTATCCGGAATGGTGGAAACAAGAGCCGAGAGATCATATTCCCCCAGATGGAAGTTTTTGCTGGCGGCCACCATTCCATCCAGCTTCAATTCCGTCGCCTCGCGTGTTCCCAGCGATTGGAGAAACAAAAGCGGATCTTCGACGCGCCAAACGACATAGGTGAGCAAAATAACATTCATCTGATCGCGGGTCAGCGTCGCCGTATAGGGCGTGTTGTAAAGTTGGTGGCGGACATCAATGGAATGCACTTGCTCGATTGGCCAAGGCCATTTCCACTGAAGACCCGCCTTGTGAATCGATCGAACGGGATCTCCAAAGCGGGTAACGACTGCCTTGTTCCCTTCGGACACCTGAAAGAACGCGCTATAGGCAACGAGCAACACGATGACGAGAATGGCAAACCCAATTCTCAAGGCGAGTGCCATTGCCGATATTTTCGGCGATATTCTGTCTTCGCTCATTTCGGCCACAGAACATACCTCCGCACATGATGATGATGATGATTCAACCATTATTGATTCGTCCCCTGGCTCACTGGAACTGGATCTCGGACATCCGCTCCGGCCCGTTGGTCCAGGAGAATGCCTCCCGGCCCTTCGACGAATGTTTTATCAACAAGAGCGAACGGCTTTTCCTCCAGAATTTCTTCAAGTCCCTCGAACCATAGTCGCTGTTGCAAGGCATCCGGCGCGACGGAATATGCTTGACCAAGGGCGATGAATTGCGACGATTCTTCCTGGGCTTCACCGATTCGTTTTGCTGAATCGGCACTTGCCGTGGCCACTGCGCTGGTGCTCTCGCGACGCGCGGTCTCAATCTGAACGTCTTTCTTGCCAGTTGCCTCGGTCTGAAACCGGTCCGCGTCCACTCCAGCGCTAATGACATCCAGATAATCAGACGCCACCGCGATGGGCGGATGCAGACCCATCAGCGCCACATCCACCACGTCAATTCCCAAGCGGTTTTCGGCGGCATATTGACGGAGCAGCTCTTCCAGCCTGTTGGCGAACTGAGCCCGGTTTGTTGTGAGGATCTCGTCCAAGGTCGCTGATCGGGTTTGCTCCATCAGGCAGTGATAGGCATATGCCTCCAAGGCATCGTCTGGATTCTGGAAGTGATACACATAATTGAGAAATCGGGCTCGATCCTCGTGGATTTTGTAGTACACAACGCAATCCAGCGACACCAACTCCGCTCCGTCGCCAAGGACGAGGTTGAATTCCTCTTTGGCATGCTTCTTACTCCAGAGGTAAGCCGGTTGTCGTTGAGGATTGCTCACGAATCCGACCGGCATGACAAAAACCTTTTTCGCCGGATACTGTTGGATCCGTCCGAAAGGCCAAGGCAATTTCCAGTGGATCCCGGGCGGGAGGGGAGCACCGTGGACGCAACCCAAACTCTCCCGGACCCCCAGATGATCAAGCTTGATGATCGAGAGACTGCTCAGTCCCCACAGAAGCACCAAGACCATGGCGGCCAATGGCACGAGAGCCCTTTTGACGAACTGAATGGCCCAGGAAGATCGAAAACTGACACCGAGGCGGGTTTCAATCAATTCAAAAAGGCTGGCAATCGGATTGCGGCGGGCAGTCAGCGCTTCCCGTAAACGAAGATGCAATGGGGGGAGGAACGCGTCATCTGCGGATGGCTTCAACCAGAGAAACAGCAGTCGTATCATTTGTTCCGTGCAGATGGCCAGGATCCATACTAGGAGAAGACGGCCCATCCAGAAATCAAGGGGCGCCCAAATGAGACATCCCAGAATGGTTCCCGCAACTGCGATACTGAACCACTGAATCTCCCGAAATGAAAATGCCAGATTGTCGCTCTCAGGCAGCTGGTCCTTTGAAATGGCAGCAAACAGCCGAGCCAACACGAGCCAGATACACGATGCCGTTAAGCAAAGAAGACAGAGGGCAGTTGCGGAGCCTAGCGTGATCGTATCCATGCGATCGCTCGTTCGGCTCCAAAGCTGATAAAAGGCCAACAATCCAAGCAGCGCCGTCGGGCAAACCGATGCATACAGGTAATGCACAAATCTCGCATGCTCCACGTCCACGTATGGATCGTGAAACGCATCGTATTCCTCGTTCGAATCCACGTCCCCCCATCGCCCGATGCGTGGTTCTTCCACGGTGCGCGAAGGTCCTTTATCAAGAGAGGACTGGACATCGGCCAATTGGAAACGAATCCTTTGAGCATTTCTGGCCGTCAAACATAGGATAGCCACGAGAGCCGCTTCGATGGACAATGCTTTGAGAGAGAGAATTTCCGAGTGAATCCCGTATCCCCCAGCCACGATCATGGCGATCCCGGCAAATACGGCGGATAGGACCAAAAGAAGATGATGCGGGCCCGCACCTTCGGCGGGTCTGTGATCCATCTCCGGAGAGAAACCAAGTTGATCGTCCACATGGGACATTTTAGCGCACTCCCACTAAGGATTCCCCTAACAACGCCGTTTTCCGGACACGCACTGCACTCGGACGGTCCCCGCAACACCGCCACCCTTGCACATTTTCGTGCGGCACGCAATCAACGGTAGCGAGGTGATCACCTAGGGATCGGCGCAGAAGCCCTCCACTATTCAATTTAGCAAGAATTGTGCCCAAAAAAATGCCTGACACGATATTGTGGATTCTTGAACGGAAATCATGCAATGGAATCCCTTTATCTGGTCATGGAATCGCAGAATGCAAGCCATGACGGCGTTAGACTATTGCATTATGCGATATTTAATCCGTTGACTCCGGCCATCTTTTGCCGGTAGTTCAATTCCCATGGACTTGACCTTTCGAAAGAGCGTGCTCGGATGGATGCCCAGTTCTCGAGCCGCCGCCGTCCGATTTCCGGCATGTCGATGGATTGCATCAACAATTTGAATCGCCTCCATGGCTCGTACGGTCAAACCGCAAGTCGCATGGGTCTGGTAGGCAAATTTTTCGCAGAGTTCGGGCGGGAGATGGGATAGATCTATCAGCCCGCTGCTGCAAAGAATGAAGGCATGCTCGATGATATTCTCTAACTCCCGGACATTTCCGGAATAATCATGTTCGATCAATATTCTCAGTACTTGTTCTGAAACACCCAGGATATGTTTCCCCTGCAATCGATTGAATTTGGAGATGAAGTGTTCAACCAGTAACGGAATATCTTCGCGCCGTTCCCTTAGAGGTGGCAGCTGGAGACGCGCAACGTTGATTCGGAAATAGAGATCTTCGCGAAAGATGCCCTGTTTGACGAGTTGGTCGAGACGCTGATTGGTGGCGACAATGATGCGAACATCGATCCGGATCGGATCAACGGCCCCCAATGGCAAGAACTCCCTTTCTTGGAGAACTCGAAGGAACTTCATCTGCAAGGCAGGTGATATATCACCAATTTCATCCAGCAGGATGGTGCCTCCATCCGCGATTGCAAACTGGCCAGGTTTATCGTGCCGCGCGTCGGTAAACGCACCGGCCTTGTACCCAAATAACTCGGATTCGAGAAGGTTGTCTGGCAAGGCACCACAGTTGATCGGAACAAACTTTTTATCTCGACGGGGCGAAAGATGATGAATCGCCCGCGCAAAAAGCTCTTTGCCTGTCCCGCTTGGCCCTTCGATCAAAATGGTGCTGCTGCTATCCGCGAATTTTGGGAGGAGGCCAAAGAGGCGCCGTATAGCCGGGCTCCGGCCAACGATGTCGGCAAAGGTATATTTTTCGTGGAGTTCCTTGCGGAGTTGCTCAACAACACTCAAATCTCGAAATGTTTCAACACCACCAATAATATGCCCCTGATGATCTTTCAAAATCGCCGTTGAGATACTGATCGGAATCCGCCTCCCCTCCAAATCGATGACATAAATCGGCTTCGCAACAATCTGCCGGCCAGTTGCCATTGTTTCCTCAAGCGCGCATTCACTTTCACAAATACTTGCGTGAAACACGTCGCGACACCTCTGCCCAATGGCATGGCAACGTGGCACACCGGTGATCTGCTCTGCAGCCAAATTGAACGATGTGATCCGCCAGTTCGCATCCACCGTGAAAACACCGTCCGCGATCGAATCTAAAATGACATCATGGATCTGCGGCGGGCTTGGCTGAGAGCCTGTCCCAGAACCGGCTCCGCTCACCCCGCTTGCGGGGAGAGGGGCTGGGGGAGAGGGGTTTCGGGATAAGCTCTTAGCCATGATTTTCAACCACCTAGGACAAAGGAAACGATCGCTAGAATGATTGCACTTTGCGACGGAAATTGCCGCATTTCGACTTTTTTTGCTACAGTACTCGGCCTCCTTAGATTCTATACAGCTGGATGACCGGGACATACCCCCTTAGAAATCATTTCTCAAGGGCACGTCCATTCACGTGGCCAATAGATCCAGAATGGATCTCGTCTCCGTGGAAGGCCCGGTTTCCCGTTGGCATCATTTTTTGCCGAAATCATGCGATTGGCAGGACTTCGATTCCGGCTAATTGGCAGTACGCCTTCACCAGCCGATCCCATTTGCCAAGGATGAATGGTTGATGGAAACCTTTGCAATCACGAGGGTCAGCAACATTGTCCATCTCTAGCTCAACCGACGTGCGGCAGCCGCCTGAAGGGGGAGTGTCGATATTGGCGACGACTTTGCCAGTACCAAGGACGATCTTGTCCGGTTCCTGGAACCACATCACGGTCGTCGACTCGCCAACTGGCCATAGGACTTGAGGTGAAACACCTAATCCTGATTCACTATGACTTCGAAGGATGACAGGCTCAGCCGCTTGGTCAAAACCGCGGAGTTTTGAAGGGGAAGAGCAGTGGGCACCCATGAACGTGCCCCGCACGGTATTGGGAACGGGGTCTTGCATAAATCCTGGCCGGCGGATCAACAAGCTGCATAAACGGAGTGAAATGGCGGCCTTCCAATCGCATTCACAGCAGCCCACGCTCCCTTCGTTGTTGAATTTCATCCAGGCCATGCAAGGTGGGCATGGTATTTTTCGTTGGCCAATCAGTCCCAGGCAGTTCAATGAAATCCCGTCGCAGTGCTCGTCTGCCATGATTTTCTTGCCCACATAGTAGGCCTTGGCTGCATTGACGAGGTCCTGAGGTTTCGGTTCAACACTCCCTTTGGCAGTCTGCCTGAATTCATTGGCAAGTTGTTCCACTTCAGACGTGGTTTCCTGCTTGGCCAGTTCGTCAGTCCAGCGATTCAGCGGGATATGGTGCAGCGTGGTTCCAATCACATTGAGTTGTTGATCTTGGGTTTGGTCCCCGTTGATAATGCACAGCCGCGAAGTTTTCATGTCCCACATGGTGCGCAGCATCCGCATCCCCGTGGCCAGCCAGCCAATATCCTGGGTCGATGCAACAAAGCAATGCTTGGCCTTGCGGGTTGGTTGAAGGTGGCCCGTAAAGGCAACTCCCATCGGCGCGAAGATGATTGTGGGTATCTCACCTCGGTTATCGAGAAACTTTTCTGCATGGGGCCAATAATTGGGATGGAGTCCCATGACCGTCAGGATCACTCCATCGGGCTTGGACTGCTCGCATTGGGCCAGGAATGCGTCGATATCGGCCATTTTGGCGACCGGCTCATCGATGACTTCCAGGTCGACATCCATGGATTCGGCAGCGTCGACCATTGTTTTCTTATAGTCGGCCTGGCGTGCCGCAATATCGTACGAGGCGCCGGGCCAGCCCATCCAGTAGCGATCCATTTTCGGATGCAGGAAAGCGGCATGGACGTGGGGCTTTCCATTCCGAGCCGGAGGATCAGATGCCGTTGCCGTGCCCGTATCGGCCGAGACTCTGGCGGCGGAGAACATACCAGTCAGGCCGGGGACGGCTAGGGCCGACAATCCCACACCGGTCATGAAATCCCGCCGGTCCAGGGAACCGCAACATCCGCATCGGAAGTGCCCGTCATTCTGATTCTCTGACATGATCTTCTCTCCTTGTGCATCGCGACATATGTTTTTAATATGCAGCCCAGCCCTAGCAAATGATGCTATCGGAGACGCATCGGCAAGTCAATGATTCGCGATTCCGTTCCGGTTTCGATTGGTGCCGCCTATAATGGCAGCCTTCGTTTGAAATTCCTCGAAAGTTCCGCATGTTGATGCAAGTCGGTCTATTCATCCCCTGCTATATTGATCAGCTCTTCCCCCGCGTGGGATTGGCGACCGTTGAATTGCTGGAACGGTTTGGATGCGAGGTGGATTTTCCACGCGAACAGACCTGTTGCGGTCAGCCGATGGCCAATACCGGTTGCACCGAAGAGACGCGGCCAGTCGCGGAAAAGTTCTTTCGTATCTTCAAAGACTACGAGTGCGTCGTCTGTCCTTCTGGAAGTTGCGTCGCGATGGTCCGGCACCATTATAGCCAGTACCTTGGAGGGCGGCCCGGGTTCGAGGAACTGCAGCGGAAAACCTATGAATTGTGCGAATTTCTACACGATGTGTGCCGCGTGGATTCCATCGAAGGCCGGTTCCCATACCAGGTCGGTCTTCATAACAGCTGCCACGGTTTACGGGGGTTGCGGCTGGGAAGTTGTAGCGAACGGGTCACTGAATCGTTCAACAAGGCCCGCAGGCTACTCGAAATGATCGAAGGAATCCGATTGACCGAACTCGATCGGCCGGACGAATGCTGTGGTTTTGGCGGCACGTTCGCTGTCAATGAAGCGGCCGTGTCTGCCAGGATGGGGCGGGACCGTGTGGCGGACCACGCCCGCAACGGCACCCAGGTGCTCACCGCAACCGATATGTCCTGCTTGATGCACCTGGACGGGATCATCCGCCGCCAGCAGCTGCCGATCAAGATCATGCACATCGCCGAGATCCTCGCCGGATACGAGGTCCCTTCATGAGCCACATCGCACGACATCCCGAACTGGCCGCCCAATTTGTATCGGACGGCGCGCGAACCGAATGGCATGATCAAGCCCTGTGGTTCGTGCGCAAGAAGCGGGATCAGATGGCCCATGCCTTGCCCGAGTGGGAACTCCTCCGTGAAAAGGCGTCCCAGATCAAGCATCATACAATGTCGCACCTGGATCAGTACCTCCTCCAATTCGAAACGAAGGCCATCGAACGAGGTGCTCAAATCCACTGGGCTCGCAACGCGGAAGAACATAACACCATCGTTCTAGGAATTCTTCAGGAACATCACGTGACCCGGCTGGTTAAAAGCAAGTCGATGCTCACCGAAGAGTGCCACCTCAATCCCTTCCTGGAGCGGCACGGGATCGAGGTCGTGGATACGGATCTGGGCGAGCGGATTGTTCAATTGAAAGGGGAACCTCCCAGCCATATCGTGCTTCCGGCAATCCATCTGAAGAAAGAAGAGGTGGGTGTCGTTTTTCATCAGCATCTCGGAACGGACCAAGGAGCATCCGATCCGAATTATCTGACGGAAGCCGCGCGGAAGCACTTGCGCGAGAAGTTCATGGCCGCGCAGGCAGGTTTATCCGGGGTCAATTTCGCCGTCGCCGAGACGGGTGGTGTGGTGGTTTGCACCAACGAAGGAAATGCGGATCTGGGAACATCCCTGCCCCCGCTCCATATCGCCTGCATGGGTATTGAGAAACTGGTCCCACGTCTTGAGGATCTGGGTCTCTTTCTCCGGCTCCTGGCCCGCTCGGCCACGGGGCAGCCGATCACAAGTTACACTTCCCACTTCCACGGGCCCAGACCGGGGGGCGAGCTTCATATTGTACTCGTCGATAACGGCCGCAGCGATTTACTTGGCGATCCGTCCCATCGCCGATCGCTCCACTGCATTCGTTGCGGGGCCTGTATCAACACATGTCCCGTCTATCGGCGAAGTGGTGGATATAGCTACCACGCAACCATTCCAGGACCCATTGGATCCACGCTGGGCCCATCGCGCAACATGCAGGATTACTACGATTTGCCCTACGCATGCAGCCTATGTGGTTCCTGCACGGATATCTGTCCCGTCCAGATCAACCTTGACGAACAACTTCTCGGCTGGCGCCATCGGATCGTCGCGCACCGTTTGCTTCCATGGCGAAAACGATTGCTGATGAAACTATTGAGTTGGACATTCCGCAACACTTGGATGTACGTTCTGGCTGGCAAGGTGGCGCGGTGGACTGTTCCATGGATGCCGCGGTTCCTCATTTACAATCCGCTGAATGCGTGGGGCAAAGGACGGGAAATCCCTCGAATGCCCAAGCATAGCTTCCGAGAGATGTACCGCAAACGCATTCGCAAGTGAGTCGATCGGTTTTTCATGTATGGATACGACCTTCACGCGATAGGAATACAAATCATTTCACGATCAGTCAATCCGGCCCAATCACCAGATCGCTGACAAAAACATTTCCCTGAATTGATAGAATCATACGATGGATAGTCGAGAGGTTATTCTACGGTCTGTCCGGCAGAATTTACCACCCAAGGTCGAATGCCCGGCACTCGATCAAGGGCACTGGATCTGTTACGAAGATCGGGTAAAACAGTTTACCGACGTCCTTGAGGCAGTAGGAGGCACGTGTTCTATCGTTCACAGCATGGACGAATTGAATGACCAGCTTCACCAATTACCGGCCTACTGTGCGGCAAAAAAGATCTGTTCGTGCGTTCCTGGAGTGGGGGAATCGAACGTGCCCTTGGAAACAATCCAAGATCCACACGATCTAGAAGACGTCGATTTCGCAATCTTGCCCGGCCAGTTCGGAGTAGCCGAAAATGGGGCCGTCTGGATAACGGACGCCGAAATAAAGTATCGTATCCTCTGTTTTATTCCACAGCACATCGCGTTGGTCGTTCGGGCGAAATGTGATTTGGCAGACGCCATCGTCGATCATATGCACGAGGCCTATCACCGGTTGGAAATCACCGATTCCAGCTTTGGGCTCTTTATGTCTGGACCTTCGAAAACGGCCGATATTGAACAATCGTTAGTGATTGGAGCCCATGGACCGCGATCACTTACGGTGTTTTTACTGGAGATGCCAAATTAACTCGATGCCAGCATTCCCGCGCATTGGGCAAGCGCAGAGCCAGCATGGCAATCGATCACAAAATCCAAATACATCGAGATAAAGACTCCATGAAAACAAACCATAAAAAATTACTAGCTTGGGTGGCCGAAGTTGAAAGTTTGTGCCAACCAAGCCGCGTGGAATGGGCGGATGGTTCGCAAGCCGAATACGACCGCTTGATGCAGTGGATGGTCTTCAGCGGCATGGCAACGAAGCTCAACGAAAAGAAGCGTCCCAATAGCTATCTCTTCCGCAGCGATCCAAGCGATGTGGCACGGGTTGAGAACCGGACGTACATCGCCTGCCGCGAAGAGGAGGATGCCGGTCCAACGAATAACTGGATGGATCCCGCCGCCTTGAAAAAGACGATGACAGAGCTATACACCGGCTGTATGCGGGGCCGTACGATGTATGTGATTCCATTCTCAATGGGCCCGATTGGCTCCCCCATTTCAAAAATTGGGATTGAAATTACGGATTCTCCGTATGTTACCGCGAACATGCACATCATGACGCGCGTTGGCACCCAGGTTCTGGAGGCCTTGGGGGACGATGGGGATTACATTCCCTGCCTGCACTCGGTCGGAGCTCCGCTCCAAGACGGCCAGCGCGACGTTCCCTGGCCTTGCGCTCCAATGGAAGAGAAGTTCATTGCCCACTTCCCAGAAGAAAATCTCATTTGGTCCTATGGATCGGGCTATGGCGGCAATGCCCTTTTAGGCAAGAAATGCCTGGCCTTGCGGATCGCTTCTGTGATTGCCCGCCGAGAAGGCTGGATGGCCGAGCATATGCTCATCTTGCGGCTCACCGATCCCGGAGGCCGCCGGTTCCACATCGCGGCCGCCTTCCCATCGGCCTGCGGCAAGACCAACCTGGCCATGCTTCAACCAACCGTTCCCGGATGGAAATGCGAGTGTTTAGGAGATGATATCGCTTGGATGAAGATCGGCAACAATGGCCGCCTTCATGCCATCAATCCCGAGGCGGGCTTCTTCGGTGTCGCTCCCGGCACCAGTAGGCAATCGAATCCCATGGCGATGCGGACACTCGAGAAGAACTGTATCTTCACGAACTGTGCGTTGACCGACGACCTGGATGTCTGGTGGGA